>JAFGMW010000093.1 GCA_016927275.1 Pseudomonadota bacterium | reverse complement strand
TCGGGGGCTTTCGTCGGCCGGTATTTATAGGCTGCTGTATCCGGCCTCCTCGAGCCACGCTGCGAAAAGCACCTCCGAAGCGCTCCGTCAGAGCGGCATTCCCTGCCTATAACACCTGTGGAGCGGCCTCCGTGATTCGGGCCGGCGCGAGCGAAAAAAAGTGCCCCCTTTTTACAGGTTCATCGGAAAAAGGGGGACTTTTTTTCGCGGGAGCCGGCTTTATTACTCCCAGCCGCCTTGGGCATCACGATCTTATCATCCTCATGAACTCCTTCTCACCGATTATCTTCACCTTCCCGCCCTTCTCCGCCAGTTTTTTGGCCTTCGCGAGCTTCGAGCCTGCGCCTCCCCCGTCGCCCACGACAAGGTAGTCGAGACGATTGTTCACGGAGTCCGCGGCCTCCCCGCCGTGCTCCTCCACCAGCCCCTGCGCGTCGGACCGCTCCATGGCAAGCAGCTTCCCCGTGAAGAGGAAGCTCTTCCCGTCCAGCAGCCCCCCTCCCTTCGCCTGCTCGGGGGCCGCGATCTCCACGTGCCTGAGAAGCCGATCGACGAGCCTGCGCCGCTTCTTCAGCCCCTGCACCACCTCGCGCGCGATCACATCACCCACGCCCTTCACCTCAGAGAGATCCTCCTCGGTGAGGGAGAGCACCCTCTCCAGCGACCCGAACCCCTCGAGCATCTTTGCGGCGTGCCTTCCGAGCTCGCGTATTCCAAGCGACTGCAGAAATACCGCGAGCGGGATCCGCCTCTTCGCCTGCACGTTCCTCACGAGCTTTGCCGCCAGGGTCTCGCCCATGCGGTCGAACTCCAGCAGGTCGCCCGCCTCGAGCCCGTAGAAGTCGGCCGGATCGGTCACCTCGCCGGACTCGTAGAGCTTCTCCAGAAGCTTCTCGCCGAAGCCGTCGATCCCGACCGTCTTCACGAAGTGCCCGAGCTCCGCGATCTTCGCGCGCACGCAGCTCTTCGCGTTGGTGCAGTAGAGGAAATCCTCCTCCTCGCGCACGGGAGAGCCGCACGATGGGCAGGCCTTCGGTATCTCGATCCCGCCTGCGCCCGGCTTCTCCACCGTCTCCAGGTGCGGGATGACACCGCCGCGCCTCATCATGACTACCCGCGCGCCGATCCCCAGCCCCTCACCGGCGAGCTTGCGCACGATCCCGAGATTGTGCATGGAGGCGCGCGAAACCATGGCGCCGGAGAGCTCCACCGGCTCCACGATCGCCACCGGGGTTATCGCGCCGGTGCGCGACACGCTCCACTCCACCTCCCTGAGCGTGGTGACGCCGGAATCTCCCTGAAACTTGTACGCGATCGCGTAGCGCGGGTGGTGGGCGGTCGATCCCAGCCTCTCCTGCTCGTCCACCCGGTCCGCCTTGAAGACCACCCCGTCGGTCTCGAAGTCGTATCCGTTCCTGCGCGAGAAGAAGTGATCGTAGGCGGCCTGCATGCCGTCGGGGCCCACCGTCTTCCTCTCAAGCTCCTCGAACCCCTCGGCAGCGAGCCATTTGAGCTTCTCCTGCTCCGTGCGCGCGCCCGCGCCGAGCAGGTCGTAGGCGAAGAAAGAGAGGCCATAATCGGCGGTCTTCCGCGGGTCCTTCTGCTTCACCGCGCCGGCCGCGAGGTTGCGGGGGTTGGAGAACTCCCCCCTGTACCGCGCGAAGACCGAGAGCGGCATGTAGGCCTCACCCCTGACCTCGACACCGTCCCTCCCCCTCTTCGCGAGCGCGCCGATGCGCTTGGGGACCGACTTTATCATGCGCACGTTGGCGGTGACGTCCTCGCCCTCAGTCCCGTCGCCGCGCGTCGCTGCCCGGACGAGATTCCCGTCGCGGCCGTACTTTATGGAGAGCGCCACGCCGTCGATCTTGGGGCTCACTATCGCCTGGCCCTCGAATTTGGACGCCCAGTCGATGATCGACTCCTCGTCGTAGCACTTGTCCAGCGAGAGCATCGGGATCTCGTGGCTCACCTTCGCGCCCGTCGCGGTGACGTCCGAGGTGAGCTCGGTGAGCGCAGGCGAGTCAGGGGCCTTTGAGCGCAGGACCTCCACCAGCCTGTCGAACTCCGAGTCGGGGATCTCGGGCGCGTGATCGGCGAAGTAGAGGCGGTTATGGCGGCGGACCTCCGCTTCGAGTCCGGCCACGCTCATCTTTTCCCATCTCTTCATCGGCATGCCGAGGCGTCCTCCGACATTTTCGCTTTCCTTTCAGCCCCTCATTGGTTACAAGACTCAGGGGCACCGTAGCAAAACCCTTTGGAATTTCAACAGTATTCGACACCTATTGCGAGGGGCTGACATGGCGATCACCACCCACACCCTGAAAAACGGCATGCAGGTGCTGCTCGAGGAGAACCACGCGGCGAAGGTGGTCTCCTTCCAGGCGCTGGTAAAGGTGGGCTCGGCCTGCGAGACAGACGCCGAGGCGGGGATCTGCCACGTCATCGAGCACATGCTCTTCAAGGGCACTCCCACGAGGCCCACGGGCACGATCGCGCGCGACGTGGAGGCGGCCGGCGGCGACATCAACGCCTACACCTCGCTCGACCAGACCGTCTTCTACATCAACATGGCGACGCAGTTCAAGGACAAGGGGCTGGAGATACTCGCCGACGCGGTGAGAAACCCCCTCTTCGACGCGGGCGAGCTCGCGCGCGAGGCGGAGGTGATACTCGAGGAGATCCGCCGCGAGCACGACAACCCGGGCAGGATGGTCACCGAGCACCTCTTCAACGCATCCTTCAAGACGCACCCCTACGGCAGGCCCATCATCGGCTTCCCCGAAACCGTGAAGTCGTTCACGCACGAGCAGCTTCTGGACTTCCACAGGCGCTGGTACACCCCGCGCAACATCGCCTTCATCGCGGTCGGCGACTTCGACTCCGCGCGGATGCTCCGCGAGATCGAGCGGAGTTTCGACGGGTTCGAGGGGGGCATGCCCCCGGCGCTCGCGCTGCCTTCGGAGCCGGCGCATACGACTCCGGGCGTGGCTATCCACGAGATGAACGTGCAGAGCGCCTACCTCTCGCTCGGCTTCAACGTGCCTCAGCTGACGCACGAGGACACCCCTGCCATGGACGTGCTCTCGCACATCATGGGCGGCACCGACTCCTCGAGGCTCGAGCAGGAGATAAAGGAGAAGCAAAAGCTCGTTCACAACATCTACTCGTTCGCCTTCACCCCCAGGCACCCGGGGCTCTGGGTGATAGGCGCCATGCTGGGCGACCGGGACGTCCCAAGGGCCCTCGGCGCGATCTGCGGCGAGGTACAAAAGATCATGTCGGAGCCGGTGACATCGGGGGAACTGGCGCGGGCCAAGCTCAACATCCGCTCCAACGAGATCTACGAGAAGGAGACCGTCGGCGGCCAGGCGGGCAAGATCGCATCTTTCCTGGCCACCGCTGACGACCACCGCTTCGAGGAGCGCTACTACCAGATGCTCTCCGGGGTCAGCGCCGCCTCGGCCAGAGAAGCGGCCGAGAGGTATCTCAATCCTGCCAACTGCACGATTTCCCTGATCGTGCCCAACGGGTCGAGGTTCGCTGCGCGGCCTGACGAGATACGCCGCGCAGCGGAGGGAAAGGCCGGCGGCACGAGGCGGGCGCCGCGCGTCGGCAGAGAGGGCGTGCGCAGGCAGAGGCTGAAGAACGGCGCGAGGCTCCAGATACTGGAGAACCACAGCGTGCCCGTGGTGGCGCTCTGCGCGGCCGCGATGGGCGGGGTCCGATACGAGACGCGCGCCACAAACGGGCTCTCGACCCTCATGTCCAGGTCCATGACCAAGGGGACGTCAGGGCGCTCCGCCGTGGAGATCGCCAAGGAGATCGAGCGCATCGCAGGCAACATCGACGGATTCAGCGGCCGCAACAGCACCGGAGTCCGCTGCGAGTTCCTCTCCGAGTTCCTGCACGACGGGTTCTCGCTGTTCTCCGAGGTCCTGATGCATCCGGCCTTCTCGCCCTCTGAGGTGGCGAGGGAGAAGCGCGTGCTGCTCAAAGCCATAAAGGACCAGGAGGATTCGCTCACATCGCTCGCGTTCATAGAGTTCGCCAAGGCGCTCTTCCCGAAACACCCCTACGGTCTCAGGCAGCTCGGCAGCATCCAGGCGGTGCGCGGCCTCACGAGCGAAAAGCTCAAACGCTTCCATCGCCAGACGGTCTGCGCGGAGGAACTCGTCATTACGGTGGCCGGCGACGTGAGCGCCAGGGAGGTGGAGGAGCTGGTCGAGCATCACCTCGCGGATCTCCCGCGCCGCGGGGGGCCGGCGCCCGGGATCAGGCCGGACGAGGTCCCGGACGAGCCTCGCGAGACGGTAATCACAAAGAAGGAGAAGGAGCAGGCTCACATAGTCGTGGGGTTCCAGGGGACGACGGTCAAGGGCCGCGACCGCTACGCCATGGCGGTGCTCAACAACGTGCTCGCCGGCCAGGGGGGGCGCCTCTTCCTCACGCTGCGCGACCGGATGAGCCTCGCCTACGCGGTCAGCTCGGTGCACTACGACGGCATAGAGCCGGGATACTTCGCGGTCTACATCGGCACCGATCCCGGCAAGGTCGAGACTGCAAAGGCCGCGATCCTGGATCAGCTCTCCGCCATCTGCCATGATAAAGCGGACTACGACGAACTTGCCCGCTCCAGGCAGTACATAGTCGGCACCTACGAGCTGGACCTGCAGCGCAACGGCTCTCTGGCGTCCATCCACACCTTCAACACCCTCTACGGCCTGGGGCCGAACGAGGTCGAGCGCTACCCCTCGCACATCATGGAGGTCACCGCCGACGACGTCCTCCGGGTCGCGAAGAAGTACATCAGGCCGGAGGCGTACGTGATGGCGGTGGTGAAGCCGGCCTGATCCGTGACTCGTGACTCGTGACTGGCTGTCCCGATCAAGGGAGTCCGTTCCAGCCGTTCAATGGGCACTCCTCGCAGCGGGGGTTGGTGCGGCAGTAGTCCTTTCCCGTCTCCACTATCAGCGCGTGATACTCGTTGTAGAGCGGGATGTCCCCTTCGATTCGATCCATGAAGAGCGCCTGCAGGTCGTCGTAGGTGTCCTCCTCCGCGCAGAGGCCGTGGCGAGAGAGTATGCGCTTTGTGTAGGCGTCGATCACAAAGACCGGCTTCTTCAGCGCATAGAGCAGGATGGAGTCCGCCGTCTCGGGACCGATGCCGTTCACAGCGAGCAGCTCCTCCCTGAGCTTGGGCAGCTCTCTCTTCGCCATCTTCCTCGCGTTCCCTTCGTAGTTCTCGACAAAATATTTGAGGAACGAGCGCAGCCTCTTCGCCTTCACGCGAAAGTAGCCGGCGGGGCGTATGAGCGAAGCGAGGCGCGCGGGCGAGAGATCGAGCAGCTCCTGCGGATCGAGCACGCCTTCACGCTTCAAATTCGCTATCGCCTTTTCGACGTTCTTCCAGTTGGTGTTCTGAGTGAGGATCGCGCCGACCATGACCTCGAACGGGGTCTCGCCCGGCCACCAGCCGCGGGGACCGAAGCGCTCGAGCATGAGGCGAAATCCGTCCATGAAGATCTGCTTCTTCATAAATTCCAATGACCAAGCACCAAATTCCAAATAAGCACCAATAACCAAATTCCAATCACCAAACAGAACCGTTTGGTCATTGGAATTTGGTAATTATTTGAAATTTGTAATTTGGTGCTTGGAATTTCCGCGCGTTCTAGACCTGGGCCTCTTCGGCCTTCGGCGTCTCTGCCGGGGTCTCGGCCGGGGTCGCTGCCGGCGTCTCAACGGCAGCAGGGGCCTGCGGCTTCTTCGAGGCGCTCCACGCGGAGTAGTGCTGCTCGCAGTAGCCCTTTCTGTAAGCCGGCTTCCTGCAGTTCTCCTCGCCGCAGGTCCTGTAGCGGGGCTTCTTGTCGAGCTCGCCGCGGCGCCACTTCCTGTAGTGGGTCACGCAGTAGCCCTTCGCCTGATAGGGGCGCTTGCATCCCTCGACGCTGCAGCGCTTCTCTCCGGCGCCGGAGGCGGTCTCAGACTTTTTCGCGGCCTTCTTCTCGACCTTCTCATCCGTCTTCGCTGTCATATCACCTGTCTCCTATCGGCCTCTCCTGCACCGTGTTGTTGTTCGACCCTGCCCCCGGCTTCGGCGGCATGGCCTGCATCTGCTGGAGCGAGGGCCTGGGCTGCGATTTCGCCTCGACCTTCGCGTTCTCCTTGACCTGCGGCGTGAGGGCCTGCTGGTCGGGGGGCATGTGGACCGGCGCGCCGGCCTTGAGCTCCTGCTCCAGCACGCGATCGAGCTGCCTCTTCTCCTCGTCGGTGACGTCCTCGGAGATCGCCTCGCCGGCCGCCTTGAGCCCCTCGCCCACTATGGAGCGGATGTCCTTTAGCCCCTCCTTGACCGCCTTTGACTGCATGACCGGGCCGAAGTACTCCTCGATCGTCTTGCCCCTTATCTTCTTGCCAGTCAGGGCCAGCGCGATGATCGCTATCACCGCCAGCAGGAAAAGCCACTTGATCAGGCTCCACATAGCCACCCCCCTATGTTCGGCGCAACATAACGGAGGCACGGGTGCGGTGTCAACCCTTCGACTCGCTCCGCCCGCTCAGGGCAGGCCATCTAGCGCCGCCCGCAGGACCAAAGGTCGACCACGGCCCGCTAAGAGCCATTTGGTGGACACCGGGGGCGATCTCTGGTATACGGGGCCAATGGCACGCCAGGCATCGATACTCATCGTCGACGACAACCCCTCGGTCCTGGAGCTCCTCCGCTCTCAGCTCAAGCCCTACCCGTACCTGCTCGACAGCGCCTCAGACGGCGAGGAGGCGCTGCAAAAGATACGGCGGGAGCCGCCGGACCTGATCCTTTTGGACCTCATGATGCCCAGGGTCTCGGGCTTCGAGATCATAAAGCGCATACGCGAGAGCAAACAGACGCGCTTCATCCCGATCATCGTGATCACCGCCCTCGCCGAGCAGGAGGACAAGCTCCGCGCGATAGAACTCGGCGCAGACGACTTCCTGGTGAAGCCGATCAACAAGCTGGAGCTCATGACCCGCATCAAGTCTCTGCTGCGCATGAAGCTCATGCACGACGACCTGGACACCAGCGAGTCGATCCTATTCTCGCTCGCCGAGGCGCTCGAGGCGAAGGACTTCTACACCCGCGGCCACTCGGAGCGGGTGGCCGACCTCGCGGTGAATATCGCGCGCAGGATGGCCGTGCCCGAATCGGAGATCGAGAGCATCCGCCGCGGCGCGCTCATCCACGACATCGGGAAGATCGGCGTCAAGGAGTCGATCCTGCTCAAGCCCGGCCGGCTCACCGAGGAGGAGATGTCGCACATACGCACTCACGCCTCCCGCGGCTACGACATATGCGAGAGGCTCAAGAGCCTGGAGCCGTGCCTCGCCATCATCCGCTCGCACCACGAGCGCATGGACGGCGCCGGCTACCCCGACGGCCTCAAGGGCGACGAGATACCTCTCGCCGCGCGCATCGCGGCCGTGGCCGACGCCTTCGACGCCATGACCACCGACCGCCCCTACCGCAAGGGGATGACGACGCAGGAGGCGTGCTCGATCTTCGAGAACGAGATCGGGAGCGGCCAGTGGGACCCCGCCTGCGTGCGGGTGCTGCTTACGGTGGTGAATGAGAAGCAAAGAGGCTGAGAGGCAGAGAAGCTCAGAGGCTGAGAAACAGCAATAGCAAGTTCTTTCTCAGCTTCTCAGCTTCTTACGGAGTCCTCAGATGTCGGAGCTGATCGCGACAATAGTGCACAGGCCGTACGTCTTCGCCTTCCTCGCCGCGTTCCTCTTCCTCGCATGGCGTCTCCTGGGCTGGCGGCGCACGGTCCTCTGGCTCGTCTTTGGATACCTCATCGCGTGGGCCTCGGAGTATTCGTCGATCCACAACGGCTTCCCCTACGGGGAGTACCACTACGTGTACGAGAACATGCAGGGCGAGCTCATGATCGCGGGCGTGCCGTTCTTCGACTCGCTGTCCTACAGCTTCCTCACCTTTGCCGGCTATGCGATGGCGGCGTTCGCGCTCGGCCGCGAACGCGCGTCGGGCATCCTCGCAGCGCTGCTAGGCGCGCTGCTCACCATGCTGCTGGACGTGATAATCGATCCGATCGCCACGATGGGGGAGCTCTGGTTCCTGGGAAATATCCACTACTACGCCCACCCGGGCTTCTACTTCGGCGTGCCGCTCACCAACTTCGGCGGCTGGTTCCTCGTCTCCTTCGCGATCATCGGCCTCAACCTTTCAACATGGAAAGGTTTCCCACGTCTTTTCGAATCCCGGGTCCCGGGTCCCGGGTCCCGTTCTTCTTGGCTCTACCCCGCCTTCTACGCGGGCATCGCCGCCTTCAGCATCTTCATGAGCTTCTGGATCGGCCGGTGGAGGCTTGTGCTGGCGAGCTCCGCTATCCTCGGCATCGTCATGGCCGCGGCCTGCCTCCGGCGGCGCAGCGACGCCTGATTCACAGCCCTGCTCAATTGACACTTTTTAAGCCGGCATATATATAGTTGAATAAATTACAAATTTCATCGCCGACCGGGGGAGGGTATGTCTATAAAGCGACTGTTGATATGCATCATCTCGATATCCGCCATCGCCGTCTGCGCCTCTGAGTCTAAGGCACTAACCAGGGGTTTCGAGGCCTCCTCTTTCCACCCTGCGGTCGATGACGGACCGTATTTCACCGTCTACGGCAGCGAAGCCCTTGGGCAGTGGCAGTGGGTGCTCGGCTCCACTGCCAACTACGCATATCGTCCTTTCCAGCTGATCCAGAACGGCAACCGGGTCCGCGGCATAATCGACGACGCCCTGCAGCAGGATCTCTACGGCTCTGTGGGCCTCGTTGGCAGGTGGCTGCAGTTCGGCGTGGACATGCCGGTGGCATGGTGGCTCACCTACACTGACCCCAACGTCCCAGGCGCCGCCTCGCAGAACAAGACCGCGCTCGGCGACATACAGCTCAACTTCAAGAGCGAACTGGTGCAGATCGAAAAGCACCGCGTCGGCGTCGCGATCCTTCCATTCATCACGCTGCCAACCGGAAAAGGGGAATACTTCACAGGCAACGGCGGCGTGGCAGGCGGCGGGAAGATCATCATCGAAGGCAGGCCGGTCGACAGGTGGGGCATCGCTCTCAACGCGGGCGTCATGGCGAGACAGAAGTTCACGATCCTCGACATCGAGCAGACACACCAGCTCCTGTTCGGCCTGGGCACATCAGTCGATGTTACGAAAAACCTCGCTGCGTCCGCAGAGATCTGGGGCCGCACCAATCTCACAGACCTCTTCGGCAAGGAAAGGGAGACGCCCGCCGAGGTGGACGCAGGCCTCAGGTACAGAATCGGCGAGAGCGGCTTTGCGGTGAACGGCGGCGGCGGATTCGGAATATTCAGGGGCTCCGGGGCACCCACCTTTCGCGCCTTCGCCGGCCTCTCCTATCGTCCGCCGTCGCGCGAAGAGGAGGCCGCTGCGACCGACCCGCTGGATGAGGTGCGCGAGACGGTCGTCCACTTCGACACCGCAGGGGAGAAGTTCGCAAGCCTCGAAGACGCCGAACGCCTCATTCGCGTTGCGGACATCATGATCGGACATCCCGAGGTCTCGGCGACGCTGGTCGGATTCTCGGACAGCCGCGGCAAGGCATCCTACAACATGAAACTTTCGCGCAGGCGGGCCGAACAGGTCAGGGAGTATCTGGTGGGCCGCGGCGTACCGCCGGACCGCCTCAACGTCGAGGCCAGGGGCGAAGATGAGCCGGCAGCGGACAACTCCACGGAAGGAGGCAGGGCAAATAACCGGCGCGTGGAATTCAGAACCCATCCCTGATGACAGAATAATGACGCAAATCGGTAAAATATAACCCCCCCTTGAAGCCGACGGCGGCGACCGCGGCTGCAATAGCTTTTAATTTCAGCTATTTAAAAACCTCACACCTTTGCTGCAACTGGCATGGCTGATGCATTTTAACAGGTGTCGTAGCTTTTCTTTGCTTCACGGGGAGGGGTTATGAAGAACATCGCTGCCTGCCGTTCTGCGTTTGCCCTTATCTGTGCGGTCCTTGCGGGCGCAATCGTCCTGTCGTTCGGCTGCTCCACGGGGGGGACCCTGGCCTGGAGCGAGGCAGCTGAAGAGCCGACCGAGGAGCCGGGCGGGGTCGTCCAGCTGACCAGCGGAAGCTTCGGAGCCCAGGGGCTCGAAGTGGACCCGCACGCGTGGCTGCGCTTCGACTTCAGCGAGGCGATCTACCGCGGCTCGGCCGCCGCCAACATAGCGCTTCTCTCGGGCGACGGGAGCGCGCTTCCCTCGGCGTCCAAGGACGCCGGCGGCGCAGGGCAGTTCCTGATGCAGTTCGCGAACGACGACCGGACCGTGCTTCTGAAGGCGAAGGGCCTGCCGTACTGCTACCCGATCATGGTCCGCTTCTCCGCGGAACTCGCGGCGGTGAGCGGATCCACGCTCGGCCAGGAGTACTCCTTCGAGTATCTCACCATGCACGATCCGCACGATATCGTGGGCGACGACTGCAGGGGCGACATGGTGGCGGGGAACCCGTTCCATGGCAGCGATGCGGATCCAGTCGAGATCATACCCGGCCTGCTCAGCTTGGGGCCCGGCATAGCGCATGTCCTGCCGAGCGCGTCGCTGGCCGGCGAGGGGCAGGCGATTCTGGACCTGGGCGCTGACCTCGGCTTCGAGAAGTACGAGGGCGGCATAGGGATGGGAGACCTCGTGGCGATAGGCCTTGGAATGCCGCTGGGCGACATGGACGGCGACGGCATTGCAGAGGCCGGCTTCTACGCCCTGGGCGTCTCGCTGGACGGCCTGGCTCTGGGGACCCTTCTGCGCTGCAGCTCCAACGGTGAGGAGCTGCCGACCGCCATGCCAGGGCTCGCCTTCCCAGTCGGCGACTACAACGGCGACGGCCTGGCGGACGTAGTGACCAACGTCCTCGATACCGGCAGCGGGGTCCAGACCTTCAGCCTCCACCTCGGCGGCGCAGGCTGCGTTGGCGAGCCGGCCGCAACGTGGCAGCTGGGCGAGTCGACGCTGGCCCTGATGCCTGTCGGCATCGAGAATTTCAACGGCGATCTGAACGCGGCCAACGGAAGGCCGTTCGAGGACTTCGCCATCGGCGCGATCGACATCGGCACCGGGGTGGGCAGCGTCCACCTCTTCCTCGGGTCGGCCGACCCGTCCGCTAAGGCGGCGCCCGATGCGGTGATCGCAGGCTCCTCCGCGGGCGACCTGTTCGGGCTGCTCGGGCTCTCGGTGGCGGGCGGAGGCGACGTGGACGGCGACGGCTACGACGACATGGTCGTGGGCGCGCCGGCAGGCCTCGCATCCGCGATACTCAACAGCGGGATCATGGACGCGATGATGGGCATGATGTTCCTCTCGGAGGCAGTCCCGATCAATCAGAACCCGATACTCAGCGTCGTCTCCAAGCTCGTGCAAAGCGACGGCCGCCAGCCGTCGGCATACGACGGAAAGGCCTACCTCTTCCACGGCAGCGCCTCACCGCAGATCGGCAGCGCCTCTGATGCCGCGGTGGTCTTCACCGGCGAGATGCAGGCACTCGAGGGTCTGGGCTACATGATCGGCGACCTGCTGCAGATGGTGGGCGACATGATGGCCGAGATGATGGACGCGGAGATCGAGATACCGGATCTGCCGGGCCTGCCCGACATGTTCGGCACAGCGGTCTTCATCGGCGAGATCGACGGCGACGGCTACGCCGACGTGATCGTGGGCGCGCCGCTTGCCGTGCACATGAACGAGGAGGCGTCAAACGTCTTCGCCCTGGGGATGGAAGCGATCATGGCCATCATGGAGTTCGTGATGGGAGGCGGCGGCGAAGAGGAGTTGCTGGCGCTCGTAGAGTATCTTTACGACACGGCGACCTATGTGGTCGACGGCATCGGCTCCGCCTATGTATTCCGCGGCGAGGCCGGCCTGCCCGCAGAGGTCTTCTACGACCAGGCGGACTCGGCGTTCAACGCGGAGGGCCAGTACCTCCTGGGCTCCTTCATCCTGCCGGCGTGCGACGTCGACGGCAAAGGGCTAGACGACTTTATCATGACCGACCTTGCCTTCGTGCTCGACATAGACCCCATGGAGATGACATTTGGAACGCTGGACGTCAGGTCCGGGCTCTTCCTCGGCGAGGAGAACGTGGGCGGATTTGAGAAGGACATAGACGACGCCAAGGCGGTCGCCGTTGCCTCGCTCCCGGACGAACTCATCGCGGCCGTGTTGATGATACTCATGGAGATAATGGGATTCCTGCCATAAAGGCATCTCGGCGATCCGATCAGGACAAAAGGCCCTGGGAAAAATCCCAGGGCCCTTTTCTTTGCCGCTTGACAAGTGAACGGACGTTCACTTACCTTGAGAGTCGGTCGGCGACAGGACCGCCATGGAGGTTAAGATGTTGTTATTAATGAGGTTTGTCAAAATTCTCAAAGGCGGAACGCATCAGCGCTATTCATATATATACAGCACGCGCAGATACCCCCTGGGCATCCGCAGCCTGCCCAGACAGGGGCAGCGGGTCGTACAGGGAAAGGGGCTGAAATGAAACTCCAAACACCAAATCCCAAATTCCAAATAAGCACCAATAACCAATCACCAAATTCCAAACTAAATCGTTCTGCTATTGAGAATTAGAATTTATTTGGTCATTAGAATTTGGTTGTTGGAATTTATTTGGAATTTGATGCTTGGAATTTGGAGTTTGATTATGTGCAACCATACGAAGCCCATTGATGACGACAAGCTCGACGTGCTCAGGCGCTTCTGGCGCATGAACAGGCGGCTGCCCACGTACTCGGAGATGTGCCGCATCTTCGGCTACAGCTCCAAGAACGCCGCGTTCCGCATGGCGCGCAAGCTCATCGACGAGGGCTACATAGAGAAGGACGACGCAGGCAGGCTCATGCCGAAGAGCGAGAGGCTGGGAATCCCGCTGGTGGGCTATGTGCAGGCCGGTTTCCCGTCGCCTGCCGAGGAGGAGCTCATAGACACGCTCTCGCTCGACGAATTCCTCATCGACAAGCCCGAGGCCTCCTTCCTCCTCAAGGTCTCGGGCGACTCGATGATCGACGCGGGCATCCACGAGGGCGACCTGGTGATCGTCGAACGCGGGACGGAGCCGAAATCGGGCGACATAGTCCTGGGTTGCGTGGACGGGGACTGGACCTTGAAATACTACCGCAAAGCGGGCGGGACTGTGGAACTCGTGCCCGCGAATCCCAAGTACCCGGTGATAAGGCCGGAGGAGGAGCTTACGCTGGGCGGGGTGGTCAGGGCTGTGATGAGGAGATACTGATGCCGATGCCGGCCGAGGTCATGAGGCCGGCAAGGGCCGTGCCGAGGTTGTTGCCCGCGATCGTCATGAATTGACCATAAGCCTCTGCGCAAACTCGGCGGCCAGGGCGGCCAGGGCGCCGACCTCGGAGGCAACATCGACGTCCCCATGATGTCTGAACATGTCGGCGGCAGTCTCCATGTATACCGAGATGTCCGCCCAGCCCGACACGCCGGGAGTGCCCCGCTGGATCATCGACCAGGCAGCCCTGAAATAATCGGCCCCGGCGTCAAAGTGCCTGCCTGCGGCCGCGTTCATCCTCCCCGACTCCCTCGCCGCATCCCTGAACATGCTCTCGTACGGGCTGTACGCGGCGAAGATCAGCGCCCGATTCACGCGGAACTTCAGCGCTTCAGGATCAAACTCCTTTCGCACGGACTCGAGCCACTGCTCCGACGCCTTCATCGCAAGCGATCTGTCCGACGGGTCGGACCTGAAGGTGAGCTCATAGGCGATCGCTGCCGAGGTGTGGAGCGACGCTGCCTCGAAATTTCTGGCCGATCCCAGGAGTTCGCCTGCGATGGCGTCCCTTGGCCTCCCGAGCCCCCTTAGGATCACCGCGGACTCGAAGAAGGCCCATGCGGCATCCTCGCCCCCGCCCAGCTTCTCGGCCTCCTCGCCCTCTCTCCTGAGCTCAAGCGCCCTCTGCCTGGGCCTCTCGCGCTGCTTCATATCAGGCAGCGATTTGTTGACGAACTCCTGGAGCCTCCACCACTGCGAGATAAAAGCACGATCCCTCTCTGTGACCCGGAGATCGAGATCAACCTCAGAGGGCCTCGCGACAACGGGGAGGAACGACACGAACTCATCGCATGGCACACGCGTGCCAAGAAAGATCATGCTCTCGGGGCACTCTATCCTGGGCCCGATGCGGCCGTAGGTGAGCGAAACCCCATTCAATGCGACAGGCACCGGCAGGATACGGGCGCTGTTCATGAGGGTGTTGGTGGCCTGGAGAAAGGTCGAAACGCTGTTTATCGATCTCTGCATATTCTCAAGACCATCCTTTCATGCCGTCTGTTGGGCGATATCATCATGCCACCCCAGTTCAGCCAATTATGCGACACCTCCTGAAAAATGAGGACTGTCAGGCCTTATACGACACAGGCCTATTGATTTCCATACTTATTTTCTATAGATAAGCCCAGTACTTACGGACATCGAAAGGGGACGCGTGATGCAAAGGAAGAGGATAACGGCGGTCCTTAAGGCGCTAGAGGGTAGCTACCCAAGGGGAGAGCGGCCGTGGGCGGTGTGCAGCAATCCCTTCCGCACCCTAATCGGCACCATCCTCTCCGCCCAGACGACCGATGCGCAGGTGGACCTCGTGACGCCGGAGCTCTTCCGCCGCTGGCCCACCCCGGTTGCCCTGTCCCGGGCGAAGGTCGCGGAGGTCCAAAGGATCATCAAATCCGTGGGGCTCCACCGGGCGAAGGCGCGAAACATCGTCGCTGCGGCGCGCGCAATCTCAGAGCGGTTCGACGGAAAGGTGCCGGCCGCGCGCGATGGGCTCATGAGCCTCGCGGGGGTGGGGAGAAAGACCGCGAACGTGGTGCTCATCAAGTCGTTCGGCGTGCCCGCGATGCCGGTCGATACTCATGTGTTCCGGGTCGCCACCAGGATCGGCCTGGCAGAGGGAAAGACACCCGAACAGGCGGAGCGCGGACTTGTGAAGGTGATCCCCGAGCGGCAGCTGGGCGCCGCTCACTTCTGGCTCATCCACCACGGCCGCACGCTGTGCCACGCCCGGAATCCTGAGTGTGTTGTTTGCCCAGTGCGGAAATACTGTTTTTACTTCAAGAAGCAAAGAAGCAGAGAAGTTAAGAAGCTAAGATAACACCTGTTGCTTCTCTGCTTCTCTGCTTCTGCCCTCTAGACGTAGCTCCTCACGAACCAATCCATGAGCAGATTCGAGGCGGCGTGGAAGAGCGTCGGCGCCACGATGTTGTTCGTGCGCTCACGCAGCCAGCCGAAGACAAGGGCGGGGAAAAAGATCGAGAAGTGCCACCACCTGTAGGTGATCATCGTGTGCGCGACCGCGAAGACGGCGGCGGTTATGAAGAACCCCCATCCCAGATCGATCCCCAGAAACCTCCACCGCTTCAGGAAGACCGCATTCATTGCCGACTGGAAATAGCCCCGGAAGTAAAACTCCTCGGGAAGGGCGACGAGCACGAGCTGCATGAGCATCATGTTTATGAACCCGGGAAACCCCGCAGGCGAGAAACCCGAGTGTCCGCCCACGATGGTCTGCCAGAAGTGAGCGGCCACGAGGAACGGGGGGAACAGGACGACCGAAGCGACAGCGAATGCCTTGAGCGAAGAGACGAGGTCCTTCGACGCGATGGAGAAAAAATCGAGCGGCCTTCGCCTCCTCCAGAGCACGATGAGAGGCGCGCCCAGCAGCAGGTACGCTACGATGTAGGCGATCTTGGGGCCGATGAACGAGTTGCCTCGCGTGGCGTAGAGCAGATGCACGATCGCGAGCACCGCAGCCGTTGTGACCGAAACCTCGACAGCCAGCCCCCTGCGCGACCGGGCAGACGCCTTTCCCAAGCCCCCTATCACCGCTTGCCCCCGATCCTTTGCCGCCGCCTCAAAAGCCAGACGAAGACGCCCGCCGCAAAGAAGAAGACCATCGCTATCTGGCCGGTCGAGACCGCGCCGCCGAACCACAGGCCGCGGTCCGCATCGCCCCTCAAGAACTCGATGAAGAAGCGCGTGACGCCGTAGTACAGGAAGAAGGTGGCAAGCACCTGGCCATGGAACCTCCTGCGCTTATAGGAGAACATGATCACGCCCCACATCACCAGGGCGTTGATCATGTTATAGAGCTGCGTGGCGTGCAGGGGCACTCCGAGGTGAAAGTGGCCGGCGGTGGAGGCCGGGTCGGTGAATGTGAGGTGTATGAAGAAGTCCGTGGGCTTTCCGTAGCAGCAGCCGACCATGAAGCAGCCGATCCTGGTGAAGAATATCAGTATCGGCACGCATGTCGTGGCCAGATCTATGTAGCGCCAAGGATCCAACTTGCGGCGCCAGGTGTAGACGATCCAGCCGACGAGGGTCCCTGTGAAGGCGCCGATCGAGACGAAGCCGCCCTGCCAGAAGTAGAAGACGCGGATCGGGTTCTCCCAGTAGTAGCCCGGCGCCTCGACCAGGATGTGGAATATCCTCGATCCCAGCACGGAGCAGATGATGCCGATGATCCCGAAGTCAAGCATGGCCACGGGGTCGGCGCCCTCCCTGCGCGCAACCCTCGCGGCGAAGAACGTGCCTGCGAGCGCGCCGATCATGAGCATGAAGAAGAACGACGGCACACCCATGCTGCCGATGTGAAAGAGATACGGCCTCATCGCCCGCCCCCTTCGCGCCTTCGCGCAATCGCCGACGCGACCAGGATGATCATCGCGGCCGTTATCGCGCTGTCCGCCACGTTGAACGCGGGCCACTCCAGAGGAACGCGGTACCCCACGCCGAGGACGCTCCCCTGAACGACCGCATCGCCCAGGTGGAAAGAGAGAAAATCCACGACCGAACCGAAACGTATCCTGTCGATGATGTTGCCGGCGATGCCCCCGAACACGAGCGAGATGGCGAATGCGGCGATATTTTCGCCCTCGTCTAGCGAACGGTAAAGGAGGGCCAGAAGCAGCGCGGCCACGGCGGCGACGATGTAGAAGAAGGGGACCCTCACCGCATCCGAGAGCCCGGAGAACATGCCGAACGCGGCGCCGGTATTATAAAAAAAGACGATGTCGAAGAAGCCGTGTAACACCGGCACCCGCTCGCCAGGCGACATGGCGCTCGCCACCCACCATTTTGTGGCCTGATCCGTTGCCACGACCGCAGGGGTCGTCAGCGCGATTATCCAATATTTTGTCTTCATATCCCCCGATCACTCCAGAACGGAGAAGCACCTGTCGCACACCGAAGGGTGCCTCTCATGGCTGCCCACGCTCTGCGAAAACTTCCAGCACCTGGCGCACTTCCCGCCGTCGGCCTTGTCGACCGAGACCGACAGCCCCTCGACATCCTCGCTCCTCTGCACATACCTGCCGCCGGTCTCGCCGAACGAGACGCCGGAAACGATGAAGAGGTCGGGAAGGCTGTTCCCGAACCCTTCGAGGAAGGAGCGCAGTTCGCCGTCGCACTTCATGATCACCTTCGCCGCAAGGGAGTTGCCTATGAAGCGGTCGGCCCTGGCCCCCTCCAGCGCCTTGGTCACCGTGCCGCGGATCCCGATGAGCCTACCCCACTTCCCGACGAGCGCATCGTCCGGCTCGGTGGCCTCGGGCATGTCAGCGAGGAACACCGAGTCCGGGGAGCCCGCGAGCCTGGGCATGGAACGCCAGATCTCGTCGGCAGTGAACGAGAGCACCGGCGCCGCAAGCCTCGTTATCTCGTCGAGTATCCGCCAGAGGGCGGTCTGGGCCGCGCGCCTCGGCTTCCCGCCCCGCCTCTCCGCGTAGAGCCTGTCCTTGAGGATATCCATGTAGAAGGAGGACATCTCCACCGTGCAGAAGCGGCTCAGCGTCTGCATGATCGCGTGGAACTCGAACTCCTCGTATGCCGCGAGCATGCGGTTGCGGACCCTCGCGAGCTCGGAGAGCGCCCAGCGGTCGATCTCCAGCAGCTCCGCCTCGGCCAGCGCGTCCCTGTTCGGGTCGAAGTCGCCGATGTTGCCGAGTATGTAACGCGCCGTGTTGCGCATCTTTCGGTACGATTCGATGTTGCGCGTGAGTATCTCGTCCGAGAAGCGGATGTCGTCGCGGTAGTCCTCGGACGCGACCCAGAGGCGCAGGATCTCCGCGCCGTGCTGTTTGATGAGGTTCTCGGGCGGCACGTAGTTGCGCGCCGATTTGGAGTACTTCTTTCCCTCCCCGTCCACCACGAAGCCGTGCGTGAGAACCCTCTTGTACGGGGCCCTGTCCCTCGTGCCGACCGAAGTGAGCAGCGAGGTGTGGAACCAGCCGCGGTGCTGGTCGCTCCCCTCGAGGTAGAGGTCCGCCTGCTCCTTCACACCCTCCTCCGACTCGAGCACCGCCGCGAAGGAGACGCCCGAATCGAACCACACGTCGAGGATGTCCGGCTCCTTGCCGAAGTTCGACTTCTCGCCGCACTCGGGGCAGGCGTGCCCCCGGGGCAGGAAATCGGATGCGGGCCTCGCGTACCACGAGTCGGCCCCCTCCTTCGAGAAGATCTCGACCGCTTTGTCCGCGATCCGCTTCGACGTGTGCGAAGCGCCGCAGGAGCCGCAGACCAGCGCCACCACCGGCACCCCCCAGAGCCTCTGGCGTGAGATGCACCAGTCGGGCCTCGCCGAGACCATGCCGGTGATGCGGTTCTGCCCCCATGGCGGTATCCACTGCACCTTGCCTATCGCCTCAAGGGCCCTCTTTCTGAGTCCGCCCTTCTCCATCGATATGAACCACTGGTCGGTGGAGCGGAAGACGATCGGCTTCTTGCAGCGCCAGCAGTGCGGGTACGAGTGCGACACTTTTTTTGAGGCGATGAGCGCTCCCACTCCCTCGAGCCTCTCGATGATGGGGGCATTGGCGTCCTCCACGAAGACGCCCGTGAGCCAGTCGAGCTTCGCCTCCTTCGTGAAGCGCCCCGCGTCGTCCACCGGGGCCAGCACGTCCAGCCCGTAGCGCTGGCCGACGTCGTAATCCTCCTGGCCGTGGCCCGGCGCCGTGTGGACCGCGCCCGTGCCCGCCTCGAGGGTCACGTGCTCTCCGAGAATTATGAGGGAGTCCCTCTCGATGAGCGGGTGCTCGCATTTCCTGTGCTCGAGCTCCGACGATTTCGGCTTTCCGACCACCGTGCTGTACGTCCGTCCGACCTCCTGCATGACCGAGTCGACAAGCCCCTCGGCCATCACCCACACCTCGCCGTCCACCCTCACGGCCACATATGGGAGCGCGGGGTTCAGCGCGATCCCGAGGTTGGCCGGTATGGTCCACGGGGTCGTGGTCCAGATGACGAGGTATATCTGCTCGCCCGCAAGGTTCCACTTCGCCCTGAGGTCCGAGTCGTCCTTGAGCCTGAACTTCACGTAGATCGAGGGGGAGGAGTGGTCCGCGTACTCGACCTCCGCCTCGGCGAGCGCGGTCCGGCACGATGCGCACCAGTATATCGGCTTCTTGCCCTTGTAGACCGAGCCGGCCTCCACGAATCGGCCGAACTCCCGGACGATGGAGGCCTCGTAGTCGAAGCTCATGGTCTTGTATGGCTTCTCCCAGCGGCCGAGGCAGCCGAGCCTCATGAACTCATCGCGCTGTATGCCCACGAACCTGTCCGCGTGTTCGCGACATGCGCGCCTCACTTCGATGGGCTCCATGGTCCTCTTCTTCGGGCCTAGCTTGCGGTCCACCTCGAGCTCGATAGGCAGCCCGTGGCAGTCCCAGCCCGGCACGAACTCGCAGCGCATGCCCGACATGTTCTTGTACTTGACGACGATGTCCTTGAGTATCTTGTTGAGGATCGTGCCCAGGTGCAGGTGCCCGTTCGCGTAGGGGGGGCCGTCGTGCATCACGTAGGCGGGACCGCCCTCTCGCGCCTCCACCATCCTGTGGTAGAGCCTCTCCTCACCCCAGCGCGCAAGCTGAACCGGCTCCCGCTCGGCGAGGTTCGCCTTCATCGGGAAGTCGGTGCTCGGGAGGTTGAGGGTCTCTTTGTAGTTTTTCTCCATGTCCGTTCGCCTACTCCGTTATGCCGAGGTTCGTGAGGTTCGGCTCCCCGCTCCTCAGGTAGTCGCCGACGCAGGCCAGGACCCTGCGCTCCTCCGTGCCCGAGCTCTTGAGACCGTGAGCGATGGTCTTCACGCGGGAGCCCACCTCCACGAGGCTGCGGCCCGCCTGCGGCACGATCCTCACCTCGAGCTGATGGTACGAGTTTGTAACGCCGTAATCCTTCTGCCCGAACACCTCCATGTAATGCGAGTCCACGGTGACCGGCGTCCACTTTGTCGTGATCACGCCCCCCGGCAGGTCCTCGTTGTCGACCGGATACCCCGCCTCCTTGAGCGCCCACCTGACCGCGTAGTAGAGGTCGTTGGGGTTGGCGGCGAAGTCCTGGCTCACGAAGCGCACGTCGGGAGAGACGCGGCCGGTGAGGATCGGCTTCGCGCACGCGGCGCAGAAGAGCGCGATCAGAGCGAGCGAAATGGCTGTCCTACTCATCTTGGCCTCCCGGCTGAGCCGCGCGAACGCCTCCAGAGAGTCCAGAAGACGGCTGCGCCCGCGGCGAATGTTATGATCGATATGAAGCAGGACGTGGAGAGCCAGGGCTCTATCAAAAAGCCGCGCTCCGCATCGCCTCGGAGGAGCTCATTGAACGCCCGGAGCACCGCGTACAGCATGAGGTAGCAGGCGAAGACCTGGCCGTCGAAGCGCCTGTGGCGACCGACCGCCACCAGTATCCCGAATATGACGAACTCCCCGGCAGATTCTATCAGCTGCGTCGGGTACAGCGGCAGCCCCGGCGGGGCGAAGGTGTGGGGATCGTGCGGAAAGACGACCGAGTACCACGGGCGGCCCTCGCACACCCTGCCGTAGCAGCAGCCGGCGAGAAAGCACCCTATCCTGCCGATCGCGTGGCCGAGCGCGATCGCGGGCGAGAAGATGTCGCAGATCACAAGCGCGGGCATCCTGTGCCTTCGGATGTACCAGAGGCTCACGGCGAGCGCGGCGATGAGCCCGCCGTAGAAGACCAGCCCCCCCTCCCATATCCGCAGCATCATCAGCGGATCGTTTAGGAAGCGCTCGCGCTCGCTCACCGCCACGTGCATGATCCTCGAACCCAGGATCGCGGCCAGGATGATGTAGAAGGCCAGATCCATCGCGCGGGCAACGTCCTGGCCCCGCCTCCTGCTCGCGTAGTTGATCCAGGCAAGGGCAGCCACGAACCCCGCGGCCACCATCACTCCGTAGCTGTAGACGGTGACGCCGCCAAAAAGGGGAATCTTGAAGAGTACCGGATACATAAGCGATTTTTATAGGTAACGGTCACCTAGAAGTAAAGATCTTTTCCCTACGCCCTACGCCCTAAACCCTATGCCCTACTCTTCAGATACACGAAGGCGGTTGCCCACCATGGGCAACCGCCCCGTGCGGTTTGGGAAAAGGAGTTCTATTGGTATCTGACCAGGATCGCGTAGCTGTCCTGGGCAGTCGCTCCCTGGATCTGTATCCGGTTCGGGATGGTGCTCACGTCGAAGTACTTGGCGCTGGCGCCGTCGACCGCAACGTCGAGGTAACCGAAGTACTGATTGAGGTGTACGCCTTCCAGCACTGTGCCGCGGCCGTCGTCCGGTGTGCACTCGAGGCAGACGCCCTTCCACTCGCCTGTCTCCGCGTCGCGGACCCTGGGCCTGTAGACGAAGCGGCTGTCGCTGGATATCCCGCGGTCGGTCATGGCCAGCGCGATCGACCAGCGCTCCATCATCTCCCTGAACTCGTCCATGTCCGCGGGGCCCTGGAAGGCCTCGAGGAGATTGTCGACCCCGCGCCTGCCTGTCCTCACCAGCCTCGAGAGGAACGCATCTCCGTCCGGCGCCTGCTCGTACAGGTAGCGGAGGAAGAGATAGGAGCCGCCGCGCTCGAGCAGGTTCGGCGAGCCCTGTGTCACTATGCCGTAGGTCGAGGGGGATGCGAGGTACAGGGCGTAGCGCGAGGGGTTCTCCCTGCCGTGGCCCATGTAGTCCTCGATGAAGTGAGAAAGCGCCTCGTTGAGCCAATTGTCCTCGGGCGCGCCGCCGTTGACGAACACGTGCTGGTTGTAGCTGATCGCGTGCTGCAGCTCGTGGGGGAGCACCGCGGGGAGGAGGTTCGACATGGCGAACGCCTTCTCGACCGGTGTGCCCCACTCGCCCGAGGAATCGGGCACGAGGGTATAGATGATCTCGCGGAGGTTGGAGACCGGGTTCGAGCCGCTCCTGGCGTAGAGGTCCGCAGCGTAGAAGTAGCCGGTGACGATCCCGCCGCCGAGCGCGCCCAGCCTGTTGATCTGCGGGGTCATGAGGACGTGGAGCTTTCCGTCGCCGTCCACGTCCGAGGAGTCGCCGAGGAGCGAGGCCATCTCGCCCACCTCGGCGTCGAACTCGCCGCACAGCTTCGAGATGTCCGCCTCGGAGAGTGAATCGTCCGAGACCCTGTTGTCCACGTAACACACGACGTTGGAACCGATGTGCCTCGCGTTGCCTGTGACCTCGACGTACGAGCTGGGCGACGAGAGGTTGGCCAGCACCCTGAAAATCTCCCTCTGGCCCAGCGAAACCGCCTTGACCGCCATGGCCTTTGAACTGGAGAGAGAGATCATGTCCGCCGGGACCTCGTTCAAATCGAGGTCCATCTCGGCAGCGCGCAGCCAGGCGCTGAAGATCTCCTCCACCCCGTACCCGTCGTCCGCCGCGTACTCGGCCTCGACATCCATGGCCTTGGCTTCGGCCGACGGATCCATGAGCCCTATGCTCGGGGCCAGCTGTATGGTGGTCGCTGTGCCGTATTCGCTTGAAGAACCGACCGCCAGGATGAACTTTGAGTCGGTCCCGACGCCGCTGAAATCGAGGACCGCCTCGCCTGCAGCGAACTCCGCGATCATCGCGTCGCCCACCCCCAGCTCGGAAGGCGAAGAAACGAAGGAGCTCGGGCCGTACGATCCGCCGCCCTCGCTCAGTTCAACTTCCGAACTGCTGCCGCAACCTGCAACCGCCGCTGCCATCGCCAGTGCTGCCAGGAACCCCTTCCAGCTTCCCCTCCCCTTTCTCGGCTTCATGGCTGGCTCCTTTCCCAAACCCTCTGCCCCTCAAATGAGCAAGGATCGTGCCAGCCATTGAAAATTATTATGTTTTATAACTTAATGTTTTTATTAACTAATTATAGATACGTTCGGCGCGATGATTATTTAATAGGGTATCTTTTGACCCATAATCCCAAAATGAGGCGAATCAGAATGATAAAAACTTACTCAATATAGCGTTATACGTTGCTTTTTTTGACGGGTACTTTTGACGTCAATGGATTGACTAAATACACAGAACAAAAAGCTTCACAGGCGGGCAGATTAATATTATGAAGTTCGGCAAAGAGGATAAATCCTTGAATAATCGATATAATTCAATCAACGACCTGTTGCGGGCGCGCTTTGGCGAGAGGGTCTACAAGGTAACCCTGGAAAGCGGGCTGGGCTGCCCGAACCGGGATGGCACGAGAGGGGGCTCAGGCTGCTCGTTCTGCAGCGAAGAGGCGCTCGTGCCGACCACCCTGCTCGGAAAGAGCGGAGCGGCCAGGCCGATGAGGGAGCAGCTGCGCGAAGGTGTCGAATACATAGGAAAGAGGCACGGCGCGGCAAAGGTGATCGCGTATCTCCAGGACGGCTCCAACACCCACGGCCCTGTCCCGGTCGTCGAGCGGATCCTCTGCGAATCGATCGACCACCCCTCGGTCGTGGGGCTGGCCGTGTCCACGAGGCCCGACTGCATCGAAATCGAGCATGCGAGGCTGCTGTCACGGCTCGCAGACCGCTCCATGCTGTGGGTGGAGCTCGGGCTGCAGTCGGCGCACGATGTCACGCTCGAGAGGATCGGCCGCGGGCACACGGTCGCCCGATTCGAAAGTGCGTGCCGACTGCTCAATGGACACGCCGTACCGGTCTGCGCGCACGTGATCCTGGGGCTGCCTGGGGAGGATCGGGCTATGATCATGGAGACCGCGCGGTTTCTCAACCGCGCGAAGGTGTGGGGGGTGAAGATACACAACCTTCACATACTCAGGGGCACGAGGCTGGAGAGGGAATATAATGAAGGATCGGTTTGGATACCGTCGCTGGAGGGGTACGCGAGGCTGGCGTGCGATTTCCTCGAGGAGCTCTCGCCCTCGATCGTGATACATCGGCTCAACGCGCACGGCCCTCGCAGGCTCACGGTGGCGCCCGAATGGTCGGTCAACAAGCTGGGCGTCATGAACGCGGTCCACGCGGAGCTCGCGCGCAGGGATTCGCGGCAGGGGAAGAGATTCAAAACCGGTCCCGGATGACTATTTCATCACCCTCCACACCTGAAGCGACAGCGGCATGCCGATCTGGGTGGGGACGTGCAGGAATGCGGAGGGAAGAACGTATTGCCCCCTGCCGAGCGGAACATCGACGAGGAGCCTGTGCCCCAGATGCTCCCTCTCGTAATCCTCCGGCGCCATCTGCGTCTGGGTTACGACCAGTCCGCCATTTCTCGTGCGCGCAGCCATCTCGCCGAGCGGCTTGCCTATATGAGGCAGATTCCAGACCGAGACGTCGGCCTCGGGGTTCTCGCTGTCCGGGACACGCCTGATCATGAAGCGGAGTTCGTCGGGGAGCCTTCGGAGCTCCTGCTCGGTCTGGATCCTCTTCAGCCGGTTTATCTCCCTCCAGCCGACACGGAGGCCCAGCCTGGCAAGCGCTATCAGACCGCCTATGGCCATCTTCGGCCCGTACTCGACTGAGGTCAGTTCCTCCGGCCTCTTCCCCTCCTCGGCGCACAGCATGCCCACGAGGGAGTTGAACAGCGCAGCCATCCTGGGGTATTCGCCGAACGAGAGCAAGTCGTAGCGCTCGCGCACCCCCATGGACTCAAGGTCGGGGCCCTGCACCATGCCGGGCAGCACCGATGCAAGATCGTGCACTCCCACACCCCTCTTGAGCCTCACCTTCGAAGAGTTGAACCGCGCAGGCAGCGGTGCGCTCTTCCCGTATTCCGGCAGACCGTCGCCTTCGGACCACACTATCCCGCTCAAGCCATCCGGTCCCCTGAGCGCGACGAAAGAGCCCCCCGCACGGTGGTTCACGGCCCCTATGACGTCCTCGAAGAACTCGAGCCCTCCGGGCTCCCCCCCGTAGCGGGCGTTTACCGCGCCCAGGAACTCCTGCACGAACGGCTGCGCCCAGGACTCCTGCGTGAACGTCTCGATCAGGCCCATGAGGCGGGCCGCCGCATCGTCGATGGCCCTCTCGTGCCTTTCGGTGTCGTCCCAGTAATGCGGGGAGAAGCTGACATGCTTGATCCTTTCGGCCAGCGAGATCGCCTCATTCGCCAGCTGGCGGCCCGAGGAGACTATGGCGTCCCGCCACTGCGTCAGCTCCACGAAGAGCTGATTGGGCTCGACCGTGTAGACGCCGTTAGGGAGCTCCGGCGAGTTTGGAGGGTAATCTCCGCGGACGTGTATGTTCCTTATGTTGTACCCGAAATAGTCGCGGTATTTGAGAACGTGGTCGGGCGCGTTGTCGACCGTCGCTATGAAGTAGTCTTGGGGATTCTCCCGCCGATATCTCTTCACGATCTGCGACTTCTCAGGCTCGTTGCCGCCCTGGCCGTAGGCCTCCTCCGACCAGTCGATCCGCTCGCCCTCGTGCCTGAGCAGGAAGCTGTCGCCTCTCCAGATACCTGCGGCCTTGAGGAGCTCGACCGCGACCGAGCGGCCGTCGGGCAGCGAGTCGTCCGCGGCGCTGCGGAGGGTGACGTAGACCGACTTTATCCCCATCGATTGCATGATCCGAACCAGTTCCACGGGCCCGCGCATCACCGGCATCTCCATGCGCCTCGCCGGGCTGTAGAAATTCTCATCGAAGTGCCTGTTCGCATCTTCGAGCGTCTCCTCACGGGTGACTCCCAGCTGCCTGAGCATGGCGCGGCTGTTCCACCCCATCGAAAGGCCCAGCTCCTTCCAACGGGCCCTGATCTCACCGGCGTCAGGACCGTCATAGCCTGCGAGCCACTCCGCGAACACCTGCGCCGTGAACTTCCTCGCGTTGAAGAGGGTCCCGTCAAGGTCCAGGGCAACCGCGGGCTGCAATCCCCTCTCCAGGGCGCGCCTCGCATCGTGGTGCAAAACCTTTATGATGTCCCGCACCGTGAGCCTCTCGAGGCTGTTCTGGTCCACGACGAGACTGGTCGACGAACCGTTCACCGAACCCTGGCCGGCAACGGGTGTCCAGAACTGGACCACCGGCCTGCCGCGCTTGCGGCCGCGGCTCACGAGCACCGACCTCGGAGCCATGAAGCCCGCGCGCTCGGGCACGTACAGGACCCTCGCGCCCTCGAAGATCTTCCGGACAATCGTCTCATCCGAGAGAATGGCGCGCAGACCCTGCTCGTCGCCGTTGAGGCTGCTGAGCGCCCATGCCCCGTCGTCGAACGCATCCAACATCCGGTCCACGCAGGGGGGGGACAGCTTCATCTGCACCGAGTAGTCGCCTGTAGACGGCGTGTAGCTCAACCGAAGCCTGGGTAGGAAAGGGATATCCTCCATGCCCAGGAGGGCGAGCGCCCCCCAGCCCATGTCTTCCGTGATCGTCATCCAGTCGCCGGTGTTCTCTATCGGCTTCGCATCAGCGCCCTCCATGTAACGGGAGAGGCTGCGGCGCGCCGCGGCGACCGATTTGAGAGCCGCCGCCGAAGCGGTGTCATAGGGCGAGTTCATGAACGACTTCACGATCTCCGGGTGTGAAATGGCGAGCCTCGCCCACGCGCGCGAATCGAACTCCGGCACACCGAAGTCTCGCCCTCCCCCTACTCCCCTCTCGTGGGGCCTCGCGAAGTCCTCGGGTGGGGTCAGGCTGAGGACGTCTCGCGCCCCCTCGTCCGAGAGCAGAAGGACAGGCGGGCTTTGAGGCTTCAGCTTCAGGTCCACTCCACACCCCTTTCCGGAAAAAATTGAGGCGCCGCTCTAGCCCATGGCGGCATCGGCTGTCAACCCGCAATCGCAGAGACGGCGGCGCCGGCCGGGTGCCGCTGGATGTTCGGCTGATCGGCGAAAAAGTTGCTTGAAAAAAACAGGCGGGAAACCGCGTAAAACCGCCGTTTCCCGCCAATGGCATTACAGTATTGCTACTGAGGGATCAGACGCCGCCGCCGAGGCCCCGCACCCTCTTCACCGCGGTCTCGATCTCGGGATAGAGCCTCACCGCCTCCTTGAACTCCCTGTCGGAGGCCTCCTTCTCGCCGCGCAGGAGATGGAGCCTGCCGAGCCAGTAGTGCGCGTGAGCGGGCCAGTATTTTCCCTGGCTCGCCTTGAGGAAGAGGCGGAGCTCCCGCTCTGCATCGGCGAGCCTGGCAGGATTGCCCTGGATCACGAGCGCGGCCCCTTTGAAATAGTGCGGCGCCCTGGCCCCGGGCACGACCCTGAGCATATGATTGAACTGCGCGATCGCCTCGTCGTACCGCTTGAGAGAGATCAGGACCTTGCCGTAGAGCTTGTGGAGTATCACGTTGTCCGGGTATCTCCCCACGTACTCCTTGAGCACGCCCTCCGCGTCGGCGAATCGCCCCTCCTCGAAGTACATTATCGCGAGGTTGACCTTCGCGAGGTCCTTCGCGAAGTGGCCGCCCTTCGCGACCCGCTCGACTATCGCGATCCCCTCGGCGCGGCGGTCGGGGAACATGCTCAGGAACCACAGGTCGCGCGTGAACACCGAGCGCCAGTAGAGGTACATGCCGAGGCCGAAGTCGGCGTCCGTGAACCCCGGGTCGATCTTCTTCACGCGCCTGAAGAGCTGGCGGGACTTTCCGCCCAGAGTGTACGCCTCCCACCACTGCCCCTTGCGCGCCTTGAAGAAACCGTCCAGCCCGAGCAGGGAGCCTGCGAGAAAGAGGTCCCACGTGCTGGGCTCATACTGCTGCATTATCGCGCCCACCCGCCTGTGCCCCTCGGCCGCCTCGGCCAGCAGCTCCTTCTCGAGGTGGAAGTCCTCGCGCTCGATCATCTTCATCTCGAGAACGGCCATGCTGCCGAAGGGGCCGGCCGGGGACGTCGGGTAATCCGCGGAGAGCGAGCTGAAGATCGCGTCCGCCCTGGGGTAGTTGCGCGCGAATATCTCCAGCTGCCCCTGGAGCGCGCGATCGACGAGGTCCTGCTCCCCCGGGGTGAGCGAGGGCGGGGCGGCGAAAAGGGGCAGCGCGCACAGCAGCATGACTATGGAAGAGAAGAACGCGGCTGACCTATGTCTCACTCGACGCTCCGAGGGCTGAAAGGGATACAATGGGTAGCATCACTCGATATGCGTTGCAAGATACGCCTCCAGGGTTTATAGACCGTCGGGCAAAGGGACCCAAGCCACAGCGAACGGTTTCCGGCCGCTGTTTCAGGATAATGACAAATAATGCGCCGTGATCATTGACATGAAGCGGTGCTGCGGCGTATAATCCCATTTAATCATCAGAGATATCAACAACTTAGAATGCCCAACTTTCAGAAAAAGGCCGCAATCGACTTCAGGCGCGACATATTCGCGATACTGTTCCTCGCGCTCGGCGTGTTCACGCTGCTGTGCCTCGTCTCCTACAGCCCCACCGACCCGGCGCTGAATTCCGTTTCGAACGTCTCAGAGGTGAAGAACCTCGGCGGCATCGTGGGCGCCTATGTGGCGGACATGCTCTACATAGTCTTCGGAATAAGCGCCTTCGTCACCGCCGTCCTCCTGCTCCTCATGAGCGCGATGCAGTTTCTGGGCAAGCCGCTCAGGTTCAGGCTCAGGGAGATCCTCTACTACACCGGGTGCCTGGCCTTCGCCGCGTCGCTCATACACCTCAACTTCGAGACAATCGACATCCGCGGCCAGGCCATAGCGGGCGGCGGGATGATCGGTGCGCTGATAGGCGACATGCTGACCCGGTACCTCAACAGGGTCGGCGCGTACATATTCTCGATCGCGGCCTTCGTGCTCTTCTTCACCCTGTCCACCAGGCTCTCGATAATGGAGATCGCCGCGATCGCCAGGCGCACGGCTGTCGTCCTGCTGGCCATATGCGCCGGTGCGGCGAGCGCCCTCGCCGGCGTGGCGCGCTCGGCGTCCGGCGGCGCCCCTTCGTTCTTCTCCAGGCTCGGCGCTCTCGGGGGAGCCCTCCGGCGGAGGGCCGGCGGGGCAGAGGCCTCCGAGCCTCTGGCCGACCCGAAGAGGCGCGCGGTCGAGAAGAATGCATCGATCGATGAACCTGCGAAGAAGAAGGCCGCCGACTCGATCACGCTCGAGCCGATACGCAGGGCGCCGGGTTCCATAGCCCCGTCGCCGCGGACCGCGCCCCCGCCCGCCCGGACGGCCGCTCCTCAGGCGACTGAGCACCAGGCCGAGGCGGCCCAGGGCATAAAGATACTGAAGCGGGCCGACGCGAGGCCGCGGACGCACGACGACCAGCTCAAATTCAAGCGCATGACCGCGGAGGGCTACGAGCCGCCGCCGGTGTCGCTGCTGGACGCGGACGAGCAGGCGCGGGTCGAGATCGACGAGGAGACGCTCAAGAAGAACTCCATGATCCTCGAGCGCAAGCTCCTCGACTTCGACGTGGAGGGCAAGGTCCTGGCCATCCACCCGGGGCCGGTGATCACGATGTACGAGTTCGAGCCGGCGGCGGGCACCAAGCTCAACAAGATCGTGGGGCTGCAGGACGACCTCTCCCTCACCCTCGGCGGCCGAAGCGTGCGCGTCGTCGCGCACCTCCCGGGCAAGGCCGCCTGCGGAATCGAGGTGCCCAACAGCGACCGCGAGATCGTCTATCTCCGGACCGTCGTCTCGTCGCAGCAGTACGCCAAGCTTCAGTCGAAACTGCCGATCGCGCTGGGCTCCTCCACCTCGGGCAACCCTGTGGTCACCGACCTCACCAAGATGCCGCACCTGCTCGTGGCCGGAGCGACCGGCTCGGGAAAGAGCGTGGCGATCAACGGCATAATCCTCTCCATCCTCATGAAGAGCTCGCCCGAGGACGTCCGCTTCATACTGGTGGACCCCAAGATGCTCGAGCTGTCGGTCTACGACGGCATCCCGCACCTTCTCCTGCCGGTCGTCACAAAACCCAAGCCTGCGGTCCAGGCGATGCGATGGGCGATAAGGGAGATGGAGCGGCGCTACAGGCTGCTCGCCGACGCCGGCGCCCGCCATATCCTCGGCTACAACGAGAAGGTGAAGGCCGGACAGGTGACGCTCGTGTCCGAGGAGCGCGCAGCCGAGCTCACGGCCGCAGACAAGGAGGCGGTCGCCCACACCGGCAAGCTGCCGTACATCGTGATAATCATCGACGAGCTGGCCGACCTCATGATGACCGCGAGCCAGGACATGGAGGAGGCGATCACGAGGCTGGCGCAGATGGCGCGCGCGGCCGGCATCCACCTCATCCTCGCCACCCAGAGGCCGTCGGTCGACGTGATCACCGGCCTCATCAAGGCCAACTTCCCCGCGCGCATCGCCTTCAAGGTCACGGCGAGGCACGACTCTCGAACGATACTCGACAACATCGGGGCCGAGGCGCTGCTGGGCCAGGGCGACATGCTCTTCATGACCCCGCAGGGAGGAAACCTGACACGCATCCACGGCTCCTACGTGAGCGACGCCGACATCTCCAGGGCGGTCGACCACCTCAAGTCCCAGGGTGAGCCCATCTACGACGAGTCGATACTGGCCGAGCCCGAGGGGGCAGTCCCGGGCGGGGAATACGAGGAGGGGGACGACGAGCTCTACGACCAGGCGGTGCGTCTCGTCGCCGAGACGAAGCAGGCCTCGATCTCCATGGTCCAGCGCAGGCTCAGGATCGGCTACAACCGCGCGGCCCGCATGATCGAGCGCATGGAGGCGGAGGGAGTGGTCGGCCCCGCCGACGGCTCGAGGCCGAGGCAGGTCCTTGCAGGCAGCCTGGAGGCGTGATCCGTAAGAATAATCCCATGAAGATACTAAACTCCTCTGCCGTACTGCTCGCGAGTATCCTCCTCATTGGAATCGGGATCTGCGATGCGAAGGATCCCGTGCCCTCCGGCGCCGAGATCGCGGCGATCGAGTCCGCCTACCTCGCAGTCGACGACCTCACCGCGGATTTCACGCAGGAGACGAAGATCGAGCTCCTGGACAGGACCGTGCTGAAGCGCGGCACCTTCCGTTTCAAGAAGGGCGGAAAGCTGCGCATCGAGTACGCGGACAAGGGCGGGAAGCACTACGTCTCCGACGGCACCACGCTGTGGACCTTCGTCCCCGGCGACGACGCGAGCCTCGACACCTTCTCGGTGGACGAGCGCAACGTGCCGAGGGAGGCGCTGTCGTTCCTCGGGGGCTTCGGCAGGCTCACGAAGGAGTTCAAGGTGTCGGGGAGCGCGGCGTTCAAGGAGGCGAGGCCCGGCGAGACAGCGCTCACCCTCGTGCCCAGAAGAGCCAGCGCTCAGTACGAGTCGCTGGAGGCCCTCTTCGGGGCCGACCGCCTGCTCAGGGAGCTCGTAGTGAAGAACGTATCGGGCAACGTCAGCAGATACTCCTTCAAAGAAATCCGCACCAACTCAGGGCTTCCGGACAGGCTATTCACCCTCTCGTCCGGCAAGGC
>JAFGMW010000092.1 GCA_016927275.1 Pseudomonadota bacterium | reverse complement strand
TACCCGCCCGGGATCGAATACTGGGCCCCCACTGCGAACGCGGATAGACCGCTAAGCAGAGGGGCGGTATTGATCGACATAGCCATAATGTTTTCGCTAACTTATGCTTTATTATCGGATGAAAAACGGAAATGTTGCGTGGAATTCCCATCAAGGGCTTAAAATATAAGTAGTTGTATTCATTAAGATAAGCTAGATCGTTGCGATATTTAAAACCGATCACGCATCTTTCCCGCTTTCGCCAGAGTCGGCTCAGACTCCTTTCCAGGTTGATTAGACCCGGAATCCGGACCGCGGTGTGAAGACGACCCCCTGCCCAGAAACGATGCAGAGCTGACGAAAACAATGCACCCCCAGACAACTTTTGCCTTAATTTTAAAGGGTTTTTTGCCGGCACACGCCTTGCAAAGGGCAATAGAGCGGCATTGACCCCTTTTCCGATAATGGTTATAATTATGACTGGAGATGGTGATAATAAAGATCAGGGGGCGACCATGAAATCCATAACCGCAACCGATGCAAAAAAACGACTCTTGGAGCTCATACGCGACTCGGACGAGAGCTTTGAGCGCTACCTCATCACCCGAAACGGCGAGCCCAGGGCAGTGCTCATGTCAGTGGACGACTACGAGGGCTGGATCGAGACGCTGGAGATCATGAGCGATAAGGGAGCGATGGGAGAGATAAGAAAGGCGCGAAAGGAGATCGACGCAGGCCGCGGCATCCCGTTTGAAAAGGTCCTGGAGAAGATCCGTGGCTAGATACACGATAGTCTTCGCCCCCGCTGCAGAGCGCCAATTCATGGCGCTTCCCACGTTGGTACGCCCGCGGGTTGCGCACGCGATCGCCAAGCTCGCCGACGACCCTCTTCTGGGCAAGCAGCTCAAGGCCGAGCTTTCCGATTATCGCTCATTCAGGGTCGGCGATTACCGCGTCATCTACTTCATCCGGAAGAACGTTGTCCAGGTGGAGATCATCCGCATCAGCCACAGGAAAGAGGCGTATAGATGACAGGATCGCCTGGACCTAATAAAGGACAAGATAATCAAGGGCCGCGAGGTGCTATATGAAGAAGCGGCCTGAACCCTTCTTTCTCCACATGCTGGACTCGATCGAAAGGTGTAAACAGGCTTCAGGTGGCCGTTCGGATCAGGTGTCAAATTGTTGCGACAGGCTCTCGGGGCCGCCCCATTGCGACGGCGCCACTCGCTCCGTTTTTCGTCGTGAAAAATAGGTTGGTTTCAAGCGAATTGCGTATCTTCCTCTCGTCAGCTCCCAATTCGCGAAACCAATGCGATTTTTCACTTCCGAATACACTACGCTCGAAGCCGCGCCCGATTGTCGCAAAGGGGCGTCCCCTGCGCCTGTCGCAGAGAACATCTCTAAGTTTCGCTTCAATTGCGTTTAGGAGCAGAAGTCCTTCCCGCCCCTGCCTGTCATTCCCGCGAAAGCGGAAATCCAGCCTGGATCCCCGATAAAACCACTCGGGGATGACAAGCGTGGAGGTTAACTGTTTTGTTGATCCTGAGGGGCTGACCCTCCCAGCTCATGAGCTGGAGGCGGCGACCCTTCCGCCGGATCAACAAGACAGGTTCTAAAGCACTTTGCTTTTTTTTCACTCAGCTGAGAGGTCCCTGCCTGCGGCAGGCAGGCCATTGAGGGGATTGAAACGAGACGCCACTTGAGCGGCGTCAGGAGGCGCTGCCATCCAAGCCTATAATGCCGCAGCGCCGAATGCGCAGGCAAGCGAATGGCGTCTGAATGAGCGAGCCGTAGCGAAAGGGGCGTGTCGTTTCCATCCCCGAACCTGCCTACCGGCAGCAGGCCATGGAGGGGCAGGATCCCGTTATCAATTCAGAATGGCGTTGAGTACCACCTGACGGGCCGGGCCGGGGATACCCTTCGAGCGGCGTCAGAAGGCGCCGCTTTCTAAGCCTACAATGCTGCGGCGCCTGATGCGCAGGCGACGAGATGGCGTATGAGTCGAGGCGCCGAAGCGAGAGGGGTGTCCCCGGCCCGTCCCGTCTGCTGCCGCGGGATTCTTCGCGGAGGTTACCCTGAGCGAAGTCGAAGGGCTCAGAATGACGATAAGGGCGACTGACCCGAGCCGGGACCCGAAGCCTGTTGACACTTTGCTTCAAATTCCCTAGAAATTCTGCCTTGTTAGACACCTGCGATCGGAGAGGGCTTTGAAGGAACTCCCAAAGGCATATGAGCACAAAGAGGTCGAGGCGCGCTGGTACGGCGAGTGGGAGCGCGCAGGCAGCTTCCACGTGCCGGACTCACCGGAATCGCCGCCCTACTGCATCGTGATCCCGCCGCCCAACATCACGGGCGCGCTCCACATGGGCCACGGCCTCAACAACACCCTGCAGGACGTGCTCATCCGCTACAAGCGCATGGACGGGTTCGCGGCGCTCTGGCAGCCGGGCACAGACCACGCCGGCATCGCGACCCAGAACGTGGTCGAGCGCGAGCTCATGAAGAGCGAGAAGAAGCGGCGCCAGCAGGTGGGCCGCGAGGCCTTGATCGAGCGCATCTGGAAGTGGCGCGAGCAGTACGGCGACCGGATACTCACCCAGCTCAAGGCGCTGGGCGCCTCCTGCGATTGGCAGAGGACCCGCTTCACGCTCGACGAGGGGCTCTCGCGAGCGGTGCGGGAGTGTTTCGTGCGCCTCTACGACGAGGGGCTCATCTACCGCGGCAAATACATCGTCAACTGGTGCCCCCGCTGCCACACGGCGCTCGCCGACGACGAGGTTGACCACAAGGACGAAAAGGGATCGCTCTGGTATATACGCTACCCGCTTCGGGATTCGGGATCCGGGACTCGGGACTCGGAATACATAGTCGTGGCAACGACTCGGCCCGAGACGATGCTCGGCGACACGGCCGTGGCGGTCAATCCGAAGGATGAAAGGTATGCGCACCTCGTCGGAAAGCTCGTAGAGCTTCCCGAGACCGGGCGCCATATCCCGATCGTCGCGGACGACTTCGTCGACTCCGCCTTCGGCACCGGCGCGGTGAAGGTGACGCCCGCGCACGACCCCAACGACTTCCAGATCGGCGAGCGGCACAACCTGCCTCGCATCAACGTGATGAACGAGGACGCGACCATGAGCGCAGAGGCGCCGGAGAAGTACCGGGGGCTCTCCCGCGACGACTGCAGGGACCTGATCGTGCAGGAGCTGGAGAGCCAGGGGCTGCTGGAGAAGGTGGAGGACCACCTGCACGCGGTGGGCCACTGCTACCGGTGCAAGGAGACGATCGAGCCGTGGCTCTCCGACCAGTGGTTCGTGCGAATGCGCCCGCTGGCCGAGAAGGCGATCCGCGCCACCGAGGACGGCAAGGTCCGCTTCCACCCGGAGCGCTGGACACAGTTCTACCTCCAGTGGCTCGAGAACGCCCGCGACTGGTGCATCTCCCGCCAGATCTGGTGGGGGCACCGGATCCCGGTGTGGTACTGCCGGTCTCGGGACCAGGGACCGGGGATCGGGGACCAGGAAAAACATTCCGGGTCCCAGGTCCCGGGTCCCGGGTCCCGAAGCTCATGTCCCCCGATCGTGGCGCGCGAGGCCCCGACCAAGTGTCCCAAGTGCGGCGGCACCGAGCTCGTGCAGGACGAGGACGTCCTCGACACCTGGTTTTCCTCAGCGCTGTGGCCCTTCTCCACCCTCGGCTGGCCTGAGGAGACCGCGCCGCTCGCGCACTACTACCCCACCGCCACGCTCGTGACCGACCGCGGCATCATCTACTTCTGGGTCGCGCGCATGGTGATGATGGGGCTCGCGATGATGGGGAAGGTCCCCTTCTCCGACGTCTACATCCACGGCACGATACTGGACGAGCAGGGCCGAAAGATGTCCAAGTCGCTCGGCAACGGCATCGACCCGATCGACGTGATCGAGAAGTACGGCGCAGACGCCATGCGCTACTCGCTCATGGTGCTCTCCACCGAGGGCCAGGACTTAAAACTCAGCGAGTCCAAGTTCGAGATGGGCCGAAACTTCTGCAACAAGCTCTGGAACGCGGCCCGCTTCGCCATGATGAACCTCGAGGACATGCCGGAAAAGGCGCCGGCCGATAAATTCCTCAACCTGGCCGACCGCTGGATATTGAACCGCCTGGCACACGTCACGAAGGATATGCGCGCGGCCCTCGACGACTTTAAGTTCAGCGTGGCCGCCCAGACCCTCTATCAGTTCGTGTGGAACGAGTTCTGCGACTGGTACGTTGAGGCGGCAAAATTACACCTCGGAACCGGGGACCGGGAACCGGGAACCGGGGACCGGGAGAACGAGAGGGCGGCGACCCAGCACACGCTCAAGCGGGTGCTCGCCGACATCCTGAGGCTGGCGCACCCGTTCCTCCCCTTCATCACCGAGGAGATCTGGGGGCACCTCATGCCCGGCGAGGGGATGCTCATCACCTCGCACTATCCGAAGGCGGAGAAGGCGCGCTTCGAAAAGGAGGCGAGGGCGTTCGCCGCAGTGGTCGTGGAGCCGGTGGAGGCGATCAGAAACATCCGCGGCGAGAGCAACGTGGATCCGAAGAGGCGCATCCCTCTGGCGATCGCGGCGTTCCAGGACAAGCACATGACAAAGCTCTCTGAGGAAGCGCCTCGATACGTGCAGCACCTGGCGCGCGTGGATGAGCTCCTCTCCGTGCGCGCAGGCCACGAACCGGATGAGGTGAAGAAGGCGGCCACGGTCGTGACCGACGGCCAGACCACCTACATCCCCTACGCAGGCCTCATCGACATCGAGGCGGAGCGCGCGCGCCTCACGAAGGAGATCGCGCGCGCCGAGTCAGAGATAGAGGCGGTGGGCAGAAAGCTCGGCAACGAGTCGTTCACAGC
>JAFGMW010000091.1 GCA_016927275.1 Pseudomonadota bacterium | reverse complement strand
CTCGTCGCCAGTTCGCTCGCCTACGGCCGCGTGGCGCAGATACTGAGGAGCGTGAGGACCGTCCTCGATCGCATGGGCGAACCGCGCAGGTTTGTGATCGATGCGACGCCGGCAAGACTCAGGAAGACCTTCTCTGACTTCAAGCACCGCTTCACGACCGGCGACGAGATGGCGGCGATGCTCGCCGGCGCCGCTCGCGCGATGAAGAGGCACAGCTCGCTGGGCGCCTGCTTCGCATCTCACGCAAAGAGGGGCGATGAGGACGCGATGCCCGCGCTGTGCGGATTCGTCTCCGAGCTCGGCGCAGGCACCAGCCTGCTGTCCGAGCCGGGCAGGGGCAGCGCCTGCAAGAGGCTCAACATGTTTCTTCGCTGGATGGTGCGCCGCGACGAGGTCGACCCCGGCGGCTGGCGCGGCGTCTCGCCGGCGAAGCTCATCGTCCCCCTCGACACGCACATGTACAAAATATCGAAGAGGCTGGGCTTCACCGCACGCAAGGCGGCAGATTGCAGGACCGCCCGCGAGATCACCGCGGCCTTCAAAAAATTTGCGCCCGACGACCCGGTTCGCTACGACTTCTCCCTCACCCGCCTCGGAATCCGCAGCGAACTTTGCGTTTCAGATTTTTTCAAGACCCTATAACCGTGCCTACGGGTCACTGCCTTCCGTCGAGCAGGCTGTCATCGGGTCCGGGATGCCTGTCTCGCTACGGCTCGCTCACTCAGACGCCGCTCGCTCGCCTGCGTCTCTTCGCCGCGGTCATCATAGGGCTGCTGATTCGCGGCGAATTCAAACGCCGCTCGACAGGCATCCCGGACCCGATGCCGGGCGGAGGCGAAAGGATGCCGATTTGGTGGAGCGAGCCGGTTTGCTCTTCGCAGCGGGGCTCACGGAGGCCGGATGCCGTAGCCTGTCACACACCGGCCGACGTGGCCCAGCGAGGAGGCGGCGCCTGAGACGACGAGCGTAGCGAGAAGAACAAACCGGCTCGCTCCGCAATACATAAATATTTGATATTATTATATAATATCTCGCGATTTCTTTTTTTATCGCCAAGAGCAACTTCGGGGTACTGTCTGCCGATAATTAAATTGCGGGGGAGAGTGCGCGAAGGGGAAGTTTGCCTATGGCCGTGGACAAGATAAAGTCCCTGATCAGCGGCACCGAGTTCAACCTCTATAGGTTCGAGCAGGGCGCCAAGTCGCCCTCTGCCCAGGCGGCGCCGGTCGATACTTTCGTGAAGGTCGATGGCAAGAAGCTCGCAGGCGTCGAGCGCGGCATGGCCGGCGCAGCCGAGGTGCCGATGCCGTCAGGCTTCAAGGGGATAGGCCGCTTCAAGAACCCCTGATTCAGCCCTTCCTGAAATTCGAGACGAACTCCACCAGAGTGCGCACCATCACGCCCGTGGCGCCGCGGGGCCAGAGGGGACGATCCTCGTCGGCCCAGGCGCTGGCCGCTATGTCCATGTGCGCGAACGGCACCTCGCCGACGAACTCCTTGAGGAATATCCCGCCCATGATCGTCTGGGCCTTGCTCTTGCCGGTGTTGTTGAGGTCCGCGATGCCGGAGGTGTAGCCCTTCTTGTACTCGTCGACCATGGGCAGCTGCCACATGCGCTCGCCGGTGGCCTCGGACGCGCGCCTCACACGGTCGATCAGCTTCTGGTCGGTGCCGACCGCGATCGAGAAGAGCTCGCCGCAGCAGTAGGCGGCGCCGCCGGTGAGCGTCGAGAGCTCGACGATCGCGTCCGGCTTCCGGTCGGCGGCGTAGGAGAGGGCGTCGGCGACTATCAGCCTCCCCTCGGCGTCGGTGTTGGTTATCTCGATCGTCTTTCCGTTGCGCGCCGTGACGATGTCGCCCGGCTTCACCGCCTTGCCGTCCGGCATGTTCTCCGCGGCCGGTATGTAGGCGTGGACCTCGACCGCGGGCTTGAGCTGCGCGATCGCCTGCATGGCCGCGATCACGCTCGCAGCGCCTGCCATGTCCCCCTTCATCGTCTCCATGCCGCGCGCAGGCTTTATGGAGATGCCGCCGGAGTCGAAGGTGACCCCCTTCCCCACCAGGGCGAGCCTCCCGTGCGGCCGCCCCTTCGGTCTGTACGACAGGACGATGAATGCGGGCGGCTCCGCAGAACCCCTGGCGACCGCCATCAGTGCGCCCATCCCCTCCCTTGCCATCGCTGCCATGCTGAGCGATTTGAACCCCAGCCTGTATTTCTGCGCCGCCCTCCTGGCCGATCTCGCTATGATGGCCGGCGTCGCATCCTGCGCCGGGGTGTTGGTGAGGTCGCGCGCCGCGTTCTGCGCCTCGGCCACGACCCTGCCCCTCTCCATCGCCGCCTTCAAGGGCGCCGCGTCCCCCCGGTAGAGGATGTCGAGCTGGGCCAGCGGCGCGGGCCTCTCCTCTCCGTCGGTCTTGTAGCGTTCGAAGGCGTAGCTGCCGAGAATCGCGCCCTCGACTATGGCCCTCCCGCGATCGGAGGCCGGGAGATCGTCCACAGAGCCGCGCTCCAGGACGAGCGCCGCCGACTGGGCCTTCACGACCTTCGCCGCCTTGGCGATCGCGGCGCCGGACTCCCTCAGAACCTCCAGGGTCAGCTCCTTTCGCTTGCCCATCCCCACGAGGAGTATGAACTTCGCCGGTATCTGGCCGGCGGTGAAGAGCATGCGGTGGGCCCCGCGCTCGCCCTTGAACCTCTCCTGGGCGATCTGCCTCGAGATGCTCCCCGACAGCGCCTTGTCCAGGGCGGTCCCCCCGTCCACGTGCTTGATGAGGGCGTGCCTTGCCCCCTCGTCGCCGTCCGCCCTCTCGAAGAGGCCTATCGATATTATGTCGGCGGAGAATCTCTCCGGTGCGGCCCTGCTCACGTTGAGCTTCATGGTCTCTCCTTTGGGCAGGACATTCTATACGCCAGGATTCATTGGTCAATCTCCGCATTTCAAAGGCCCGCTGCCGGCACAGTCATCCCTTGTGGAAAACGGCTGTTTCCGCTACAAATGGCGGGATGCCGGAGTCATTCGATCAATCATTGAGAAGGGCCATGGAGCTCCTGGGCCGCCTGGTGGAGCACCTGATAGGCAGCGCCAAAAAGGCCGGCGCACACGTCGGCACGCGCGCCGGCGTCCAGCCTCTCATGTCCATCGAGAGCCTGCTTCAGCCCGACAGGGTGAAGGAGCTGATCGACTCCTCCATAAAGAGGACGATCGAACAGGCCCTGCCGGCGCTCGAGGGCAAGGGGGCCCTGGACGTAGGCGAAGGCCCGATCTTCTACGCCTCCCGGCTGCTGGGCGCGAGGGCAAAGACCGCGATCAGCTTCGACATCAGGGGCTCGGTCTCGGATTCGCAGGGAGACGTTTCGCGCGGGTTCATAGTTCAGGGCAAGGCCGCGAGGCTCCCGTTCCCTGCCGAGATCTTCGGCTACGTCCTGGGCAGGCTCGCATCGACCCTCCAGGGCGACATGTCGCGCGCTGTGCTCGAGCTGGGACGGGTGATGGAGCCCGGCGGCCAGGGGGTGATGGTCGACTTCCACCCGTTCGGCCTCTACGCCAGGAAGGGGGCCAACAGGCTCAAGTCGGCGGAATCGAACCTCCATCGGTTCGAAGACTACTACTCCCTCATGAGAAAAGCGGGGCTTCGGATCGTCGACCTGAGGGAGACGTTCATAGACGAGCAGACGCGCGCCTTCTTCAAGGACGAGGAGATAGGCGCATATCGGTCGCTCAAGGGGACGCCGCTGCTCGCGTTCTTCTTCATCTACAAGCCCAGGAAGAAAAAGTAGAACGGAGACCTCATGGACTTCGACGCAAAGCTCACCGAGCTGTTCATCGAGATGCAGGAGCCGCCATCGGACAAGGGGAGCGTGCAGGCGGCGGCGCAGATAGGCAAGACGCTGATCGTGGGGCAGGCGCTCCCATACTCATCGGGCAGGCTGCACCACCAGGGGCGAGTCGGCATCGAGGTCAAGACGGACGCGGCGAAGCTCGCGGCCCGGACCGCTGCTGTCATGGCCCTGTCGTGCGCGCGCCGCGAGCTCGGAGGGTCGCTCGCCGGGGTGAAGAGGGTTGTGAGCATCGAGGCTTTCGTCGCCTGCGGGGCGGACTTCAAGGATCACGACAGGGTGATAGACGGCGCGAGCGACCTGATGGGCCAGATATTCGGGCCGTACGGCAAGCATGTCAGGAGCGCAGCCGGCGTGGCCAGCCTGCCTCAGAACGCATGCCTCTCCCTTTCGGTGACGTTTGAGCTGAAGTGACCCCCGAAGGGGGTCGTCCCACGGCAAGGACGAAGGACCCGATGTCATTCTGCAGGATTCACGTACATCATGGCGGCTGCGGTCGCGCCCCTGAGCCACCCGCCTGAGCTGTTGTCAAAGGCAGCGGAGAACTTTATCTCGTCGCCCTCAGCGAGCGTGGTCCTCATGTCAACGAACGGGTTGTCGCTGAGGGCCACGAGCCCCTGCCCCTCGTCCAGGGTCGCCTCGGAGCGCCAGAACGGGGCTATCTCCGAGCCTGCCACGAGTTCCATGGAGGCGCCCCGATCGCCCATCGCGCCGTTGACCATGATCACCCTCGACCCCTTCGAGAGCCTGTAGGAGGCCGAGCGCTCGGAGAAAGCGCCCGGCTCTATGTCGACGGCGGCGTGGCCGCACGGGTCGAACTCGACGAGCATCGGCTTCACGTCCTTGAGGTTGGCGAACTCGTTCATCGGCCGCGCCTTCAGCGTGATCTCGAAATAGACCCCGGAATGGCCCTGCCCGGTCCGGTTCATGAGCACCGCCCTGGCCTCGAGCGGATCGGTGGCCAGGACCGGATACCCGTACCCCTGCGGGAGCTCGACGTCGGTGAGCATGGAGGTCGCCACAAAGGCCGCGTTGCCCGAGCCCGACTGCCCGCACAGCTCGTTCTCCTCGTGGAGGTTTATGAGCATCGCGCGGGAGAGCAGCTCGCCCGGGAGCCCGGCCCCGCTTGCGCTCACCACCCTCGGCTCAAACGCGGTGACCCAAAGGTCCTCGCCTGTATTGAAGCGCATGATCAGGGGCGCATCCTCCATCTCCTCCGCAGCTGTCCCGGCGGGCAGATCGATCGGGCCCACATGGAAGATGAGGCGCTTCTGCCACGCCTCCTCGGCAAGCCTCTCATCCACGTCCGGCCCGTTGATCCCGACCATCACGCTGCCGTCCGGCGATACGAACACAGGGGCCTTTGTGCCGTTGCAGGCCTGCAAAAGGAAACCGGCCGCTGCGGCACCAAGCATTACCAGCCTGAATTTATTGACTAAATTGGTCATCATGGGCCGGTTATCTATACAGGCGCACGAAAGATGCCAATATGCACGGCGTCAAGTCTGGCTGACGCGCCGTGTTGGAGAGGGGCCAAAAAAATTATCCACAACCCCTTGACTGTTGCTGATAAGGCATTATATGGTCCGCAACTCAGTTGTTAGCACTCGAATGGGTCGAGTGCCAACCGTGAAAAGCAGCCCAAAACAGGCCACTTATCAAAGGAGGAAAGAATATGGGAGCACAGATCAGACCGCTTCACGACCGCATCCTCGTAGAGCGCCTCACCAACGAGGAGAAGACAAAGGGCGGGATCATCATCCCTGACACCGCCAAGGAGAAGCCGCAGGAGGGCAAGGTCATCGCAGTGGGCAACGGCAAGATCCTGGACAACGGCCAGACCGTGAAGCTCGAGGTGAAGACCGGCGACAAGATCCTCTTCACCAAGTACGCGGGCAGCGAGATCAAGATCGACGGCATCGAGTACACGATCATGCGCGAGGACGACGTCCTCGGGATCGTAGGCGCATAACCGAACCCAAACGAAACCACCAAGGAGGATACAATGTCAGCAAAGGAACTGCTCTTCAGTCAGGACGCCCGCGACAAGATCCTGCGCGGCGTAAACGCGCTGGCCGACGCGGTCAAGGTCACGCTGGGCCCCAAGGGCCGAAACGTCGTGCTGGACAAGTCGTTCGGCAGCCCGGTAGTCACCAAGGACGGAGTGACGGTCGCCAAGGAGATAGAGCTCGGCGACAAGTTCGAGAACATGGGCGCGCAGATGGTCAAGGAAGTGGCCTCCAAGACCTCCGACATCGCGGGCGACGGCACCACCACCGCCACGGTGCTGGCCCAGTACATCTATCATGAAGGCGCGAAGCTGGTGGCGGCCGGCCACAACCCGATGGCCCTCAAGCGCGGCATCGAAAAGGCGGTCGAGTACACCATCGACCAGCTCAAGAAGAACTCCAAGCCGACGAAGGACCAGAAGGAGATCGCTCAGGTCGGGACCATCTCGGCCAACAACGACGAGACCATCGGCAGCATCATCGCCGAGGCGATGAGCAAGGTGGGCAAGGAGGGCGTCATCACGGTCGAAGAGGCCAAGGGCATGGACACCACCCTCGACGTGGTCGAGGGCATGCAGTTCGACCGCGGCTATCTCTCCCCCTACTTCGTGACAGACCCGGAGAGGATGGAGGCGGCCCTCGAGAACCCGCTCATCCTCATCCACGAGAAGAAGATCTCCAGCATGAAGGACCTGCTGCCGGTGCTCGAGCAGGTCGCCAAGATCGGCCGTCCCCTGCTCATCATCGCCGAGGACATCGAGGGCGAGGCGCTGGCCACGCTGGTCGTCAACAAGCTGCGCGGCACGCTCCAGGTCGCGGCCGTGAAGGCCCCGGGCTTCGGCGATCGCCGCAAGGCCATGCTCGAGGACATAGCCACCCTCACCGGCGGCCGCTTCATCGCCGAGGAGCTCGGCTTCAAGCTCGACAGCATGACGACAAAGGACCTAGGCCAGGCGAAGCGCATCACCATCGACAAGGAGAACACCACGATCGTCGACGGCGCAGGCAGCAAGGACGCCATCGAGGGGCGCATCAAGCAGATCCGCGCGCAGATCGAGGAGACGACCTCCGACTATGACCGCGAGAAGCTTCAGGAGAGGCTCGCCAAGCTCGTGGGCGGAGTCGCGGTCATCAACGTCGGGGCCGCCACCGAGACCGAGATGAAGGAGAAGAAGGCCCGCGTAGAGGACGCGCTCCACGCTACCCGCGCGGCGGTCGAGGAAGGCATCGTCGCCGGCGGCGGCGTGGCACTCATCAGGGCCACCTCGGGCCTCGACAACTTCAAGGCGAAGCTCACCGAAGAGGAGTGGGAGGGAGTGCAGATCATCCGCAGGGCCGCCGAGTATCCCTGCCGCTGGATCGCGCAGAACGCCGGCTGGGAAGGCGCGGTGGTGGTGAACCACGTAAAGGCCGCGAAGGCGAACGAGGGGTTCAACGCCCAGTCCTGCCAGTACGAGGACCTCATGACCTCCGGCATCATCGACCCCACGAAGGTCGTCCGCTCCGCGCTCCAGAACGCAGCCTCAGTCGCCGGCCTCATGATCACCACCGAGGCGATGGTGACCGAGAAGCCGAAGGAGGAGAAGGCCATGCCCCCGATGCCGCATGGCGGGATGGGAGACATGTACTAGGTATCGGGCAACACCACGTTTTGAGGAGAGGTGGTTCCGAAAGGAGCCACCTCTTTTTTTATCCGCACTCTCCGGCTTGCGCGCTGAAGTCCTATTGACCCCAAGAAAATCAAAGTGTTATAATGCACCAACTTTTCCCGGGGGATATGGTTTGCGCAAACGATCACTTTCATCCCTTTTCATGAATAAAGCCGTGAAATCAACGATCTTTGGCGCAGCCCTCCTCGCCGCGCTCGCTGTTTCCCCTGCGGCTCAGGCCATGAGCTTCTCGAGCCACGGATACTACAGGCTCAGGGTGGTGGGTGCCGACAACCTCGACCTGCAGGGCAGCAACAGCAATCTCGTTTACGACAACAACCGTTTCGGCTTCATCCAGTACAACCAGATGAGGCTCAGGATCGAGCCGACCCTCAAGCTCAACGACTGGCTCTCCCTGCACTCGACGTTCGACATCCTGGACAACGTCCTCTTCGGCACAGAGAGCACGCGCGAGCTCAACATAATAGCGCCGGTCGTGGGCGAACAGACGCTGCCGCCCGGCGCCGGCTCCTTCTACATGGCGGGGCCGGACCGAGTGGGCGAGAACGGCGCGATAAACGTGCGCCGCGTTTGGATGGATGTGCTCACGCCGATAGGGAAGATCCGGGCCGGCCGCCAGCCGTCGAACTGGGGGCTGGGCATCTTCCAGAACGACGGCAACGGGCTGCAGGGCGACTTCGGCGACACCGCCGACAGGATCATGTACCTCATGCAGTACGGCTTCTCAGGCGGCGGGGCGATAACCGCCGGGGTGTTGTGGGACATCGCCTACGAGGCGCAGTTCGACCCGCGCATCACCGGGCTAGCCTCCGCCCCTGAGTCGAACAATCGAGACGCGCAGCAGTATGCTGCGCTGGTCATGTACGACCAGCCGGAGTTCTCGGTCGGGCTCTTCGGGGGCCTGAGGAGGCGCAACGGCCAGGACGGCGCGACCACCATGTTCGTCAAGGACGCTCTCGGCAACGAGGTGGCGGCCGGCATCGACGGCGACACGATGCTGTATTTCGCCGACCTCTACGCGCGATACACGTGGCGCAATTACACCTTCAAGCTCGAGGGCGTCTATCTAGGCGGCGACGTCACGACCGGCCTCGCGCTCGACGCCATCCCGTTCACAGGGCTGGGGGCGGGCGACGGGATCATCCAGCTGCCGCCCAAGCAATCGATGAGCGCGTTCATGGCCGCCTTCGAGGCCACCGGCAACTACAGCTTCGGCGGGGAATGGAAGTTCCAGGCCGGGTACGCGCCCGGCGACCCGAACCCGCTCTCCACGAAGATAACGGAGTTCGGCTTCAGGCCCGACTATAACATCGCACTCATGATGTTCTACATGCCGCTCGGCACGACGCCGTCCCTCTACGGGCAGAAGGCCGGGGGCACAGGGGGCACTGAGTACCTGGCGGGCGGCAAATCGGTGACTGCAAACTACGTGAACAACGCCTTCTACTTCACCGCCGGGTACAAGCACAAGTTCGAGTTCAAGGACACGCCGTGGGCGAACTGGGCCAAGATCGGAGGAAAGTTCGTCACCGCCTGGGCCCCGAAGAAGAACACCAACATAAACTTCGCGGACCTCATCCCGCAGGCCGGCAACTGGCCTGCGCTCACAGAGACGTCCACCTCGATGTGGCAGCGCTGGTACGGCCTCGAGATGGACATATCGGCCGAGGCGCAGCTCTTCAACTTCCTCTACACGGCGCTCGATATCGGGTTTCTCTTGCCGGGCAGGGCGTACAGCATAGACGTCGAGCTCATCGATCCGGGCAACATCGTGGAGCCGATCCCCTACGACAAGGCGAACATGGCCTGGATGGTCCGGCTGTCAACGGTCCTGCAGTTCTGAGCCCGGCCGCATCGCCGCCGGTCAGTTCAGCTTCCGTACGTCCGGCCTCCGGTCCACGACCTCGATCGTCGCCTCTGCCTCTCCCGAGACGCTGCAGCGGGCAACGACCCTGAACGAATCGCCGACCTGCGCAGGTATCTTGAACGGGGGCATGGTCTGGTTGCGATGGCTGGTCTGGAAGCTGAAATCCTTCCTCGCCGCCTCTTTCCCGTCCTTGTACACGACAACCTCTTTTATGAAGTGGCCCTTCGGATCGTTTACAAGGTGCTGGACCGTGACGAGCAGCTCGCCTCGCCCCAGGTCGTAGTAGCCGTCCACCGCATTCGGCTCATGGGCCACGGCGGTCCCCATGACGATGATGACGATCGCGGCGACGACCGCCCCGTGGAATATCCGCATCATGAGAACCCCCTTTTGTTTGCAATCCCAACGGGTTATGCCACCTATGGCCCGCCAAGGCAAGCGGCTCCTCGCCCTTGACAGGACTCGAGGTCATGGTTTAGGGTGCGCCCCCTCACGAGGGGGCGATCGGCGCGCCCGTAGCTCAGCGGATTAGAGTATCTGACTACGGATCAGAGGGTCGCAGGTTCGAATCCTGCCGGGCGCGCCGATCGCCTTCAGTTTTTTCACGAATCTTCGCAGGTTCGAACGTAAAGAAGCTATAACAAACGGCTCCCTTTTTCAGAGCGGCTCGAAACGGGCCTGGAAGAAGCGCAGCGCCCCGGGCTCGTAGGTCATCCTGAGCCCCTTCACCTGTCTTCTCTTCCGCCAGACGATCTTCACGGCCTCGGCGACGACGTCCATGTGCGAGTTGGTGTAGGCGCGCCTGGGGACGGCGAGCCTGACCAGCTCGAGCCTGGGCACGCGGTTCTCCCCTGTAAGCGGGTCTCGGCCCGCGGACACGATGCCCCGCTCCATGGAGCGCACTCCGCTCTCGACGTATATGGCGGCGGCGAGCGTCTGCGCGGGGAACTCGTCCTGGGGGATGTGGTCGAGGAATGCCCTGGCGTCGAGGAACACCGCATGCCCGCCCACCGGCCTCACTATCGGTATGCCGGCCGCGACGAGCATCTCGCCGAGGCGCTCGACCTGTCCCACGCGCCAGCTCACCACGTGCTCGCTCTCCGCAGCCTCCTTGAGGCCGCGCGCGCACGCCTCCATGTCCCGGCCCGCCATCCCGCCGTAGGTGTGCAGCCCCTCGTAGACTACGACCAGCTCCTTGGCCCTCGTGAAGAGCCCCTCGTCGTTCATCGCGAGCCATCCGCCCATGTTCACGTAGGCGTCCTTCTTTGCCGACATCGTGCACCCGTCGGTGTGGGAGCAGAACTCGCGGCAGATCTCCTTGATGGTCCTCTTCTCAAATCCCTTCTCGCGCTTTTGTATGAAGTAGCAGTTCTCCAGGATGCGGGCGGCGTCCAGGATGACCTTGATGCCGTGCCTGCGGCAGAGCTTCGACACCTCTTTGATGTTCGCCATGGAGACCGGCTGGCCGCCGGCCATGTTCACCGGCGCGCCGATGCTCACGTAGGGTATGTTCCCGGCCCCGAATTCCGCGATGAACCGCTCGAGCTTCGCCATGTCGGCGTTGCCCTTGAACGGGAGCTCGGCCCCCGGGTCGTTGGCCTCGTCGACGATGACGTCGTGGAAGGTGGCGCCCGCCAGCTCCTGGTGCAGCCTCGTTGTCGTGAAGTACATGTTGCCGGCCACGTGGTCGCCCGGCTTTATCATCGCCTTGGAGAGGATGTTCTCGGCCCCGCGCCCCTGGTGCGCCGGGACGATGTGCCTGTACCCCATGACGTCCCGGATCACCTCTTCCATGAAATAGAAGTTCCTGCTCCCTGCGTACGCCTCGTCGCCCTGCATCATGCCCGCCCACTGGTAGTCGCTCATCGCCGCAGTGCCGGAGTCCGTGAGCAGATCGATCCAGACGTCCTCGCTCCTGAGGAGGAACGTGTTGTAGCCCGCCTCGCGGATCGCCTTCTCGCGATCCGCGCGGGTGGTCATCCTGATGCTCTCGACCATCTTGATCTTGAACGGCTCGGCCATGAGGCTCAGGTCCATGGAGGGCTCCTCGGAAACTCCCCGCTGCGGGCTATATCGTGAACCTGCCCCTCTCCATTATCGTACTGCCGTCCACGACGACCGTCGGGTCGCGCATCACGCCGTCGTTGTGCGCCTTGCTCTCCCAGGAGGCCCCGGTCTTGTCGGGGTAGGGGCTGCCCAGCGCGACGTGCACGCCGGGGAACTTCTCGTCCTGCAGCAGGTTGCCTATGAGCTTCGTGAGCGCCACGTTGGTGCCGATCGCGAACTCGCCGACGCGG
>JAFGMW010000090.1 GCA_016927275.1 Pseudomonadota bacterium | reverse complement strand
GGACAGGGCCAACGAGGTCCTCAACAAGATCAGCTGATATCTTTTCATCAAAAAAAGGGGCGCCCGGGAGGGCGCCTTTTTTTTGCTTATCCGCCCCACACGAACCACACGAAGACAGATGCGACCAGGACCGCGGCGAGCGTGAACGGCAGCCCGATCTTGGCGAACTCGCGGAATTTCACCGCGTGCCCCTCCTTCCTGAGCAGGCCGCAGGCGACTATGTTCGCGGAGGCGCCGATCGGGGTGATGTTGCCGCCCAGGCTCGCGCCGATGAGCAGGCCGAAGAGGAAGAGCTCGGGCGCGACGCCCAGCCTCTGCGACATGGATATCGCCACCGGCAGCATGGCTGCGAGGAACGGGACGTTGTCGATGAACGCGGAGAGCGCTACGGCCATGGTTATCAGGAGGACGTAGCCGAAGAGGATGTTGCCGCCGATGAGGAGCGAGAGGCCCTCCGCTATCGCCTCTATCCACCCTGTGGCCGATATCGCGCCGACCAGCACGAACACGCCCATGAGGAAGAAGGTGGTGTCCCAGTCGAGCGACCTGATGCCGTCGAGCATGGAGCTTCTGTTCGCCAGCCTGTCCCAGAGGATCGATGCGATTCCGAACGCCATGCAGATGATGCCCGCCATGTAGCTGAAGCCCGGGTCGAGGAGGGATGAGAGCGCCAGTGTGACGATCAGAGCGACGAGAATGATGGTGGGGACCCAGGATTTCACCCTCTCCACCGGGACTATCGGCGTCCTGCTGCGCAGGCCCCGGAAGACGAAGTGGAGCACGAACAGGGACGCGATCGCGCCGAGCTCCACTGCGAAGAATATGCTGGGCCTGCCCTTGTAGAAGAAGAAGTCGTCGAAGGTCATCTTCGCGTACCCGCCGAGCAGCATGCTGGGCGGGTCGCCGATCAGCGTGGCCGCGCCCTGGAGGTTCGAGGAGATGGCGATCGCGATCAACATGTTGACCGGGTTGATCCTGAGCTTGCGCGCGAGCGCCAGGGCGATCGGCGCCACGATGAGCACCGTGGCCACGTTCTCCACGAAGGCCGAGATGAAGCCGGTGAGGGCGCAGATGAAGAGCACGGCCCACGCCGTGCTCTTTGCCCTCATCACGATGTGCTCGGCCAGATAGGACGGGACTCGGCTCTCCATGAACACGTCTGCGATGATGAGCGTGCCCACGAATATCCCCATCACGTTCCAGTTGATCGACGAGAGGGCCTGCGCCGGGCCCATCGCCCCCAGGGGGATGAGTGCGACGGCGCCGGCGACCGCTACGATGCTCCTCCTGTTGGGCAGGGCCACGAACAGCAGGTAGCAGACGATGAATACGGCCAGCGCTGCGAACCTCGGTTCCATGGGGGCTAATTTCCGACGAGCGGGGCCCCGGGTCAAGGGCAAACGGACAGGTGAAGGGACCGCTCGGCCGTCATGAACCCCTTTGCCGGGCTTGCAGCGATCGCCCTGCGGGTATATCAATTTTTCCCTGTGCAATCCTCGCTGATCATAGACAACGGCGCCGCCAGGAGGGTGAGGGAGGGGGAGCTCTGGCTCCCCGAGGCGGCGGTCGTGGGGCGAAGGCAGCGCATTCCCGGGATCGCGCGGCTGCTCGACCGGCGCCGCAGGTTCGTCGCCTCCGCATTCGTCTCCCCGGGTTCGCGGCACTATCTGCGCGTCATTTCGGCCGAGGACGCGGCCATCGACGGGGCGTTCTGGAGGACGCGCTTCGAGAGGGCGCTGGCCAGGCGATCGAGGCTCTTCGATTTCACCGACGCCTATCGCGTGGTGTTCGGGGAGAGCGACGGGATACCATCGGTGATCGTGGACCGCTACGCGGACGTGGTCTCGTTCCAGATCGGCTGCGCAGGGGCGGAGTCGATCCGCACGGATATCCTGGAGATCGTCGATTGGCTGCTCTCGCCGCGGGCGATCGTGGAGAGGGGCGACTCAGAGGTGCGTCGCTCCGAGGGGCTCCCGGCCGAGGACAGGATCGTGAAGGGATCGGACGCCTGCGCTGTGGTGAAAGAGGGCAGCGAGAGCTTCGAGGTCGATGCGCTGTCGGGCCAGAAGACCGGCGCCTATCTCGATTACCGCTCCATCAGGAGCGCGGCGCGGGAGATGGCGAGGGGCGACTGCCTCGACGCCTTCTGCTATCAGGGCTGGTTCTCCTGCCGGATCGCCGAAAGGGCACGGAGGGTGGTTGCGGTGGACAGTTCTAGGCCCGCGCTGGACGCAGCGGCCAGGAATGCGAAATCGAACGCGCACGCGAACATCGAGTTCGCCTGCCAGGACGCCTTCGACTTCGTCAGGGGATGCAGACAAAGCTTCGATTTCATACACCTGGACCCGCCGGCCATGGCCAAGCGCAGGCAGGATCTGCCTGCGGCGATCCGCAGATACGAGAGGGCGGCGCTGGACTCGATCGCGATCCTCCGTCCGGGCGGCGTCATCATGATCAGCGCCTGCTCGCAGAGGATCACCGAGCGGATGCTCGAAGGGGTCGCGCGGTCCGCTGCCAAGGCATCGGGCAGGGGGTGCACCATCCTCTGGCGAGGCATTCAGGACATAGATCACCCGGTCCTTCGCAGCCATCCCGAATCGTTGTATCTCAAAGCGATGGCGGTGCGGATTGCCTAATTTATTGTGATTATTAAAGAATATGCTTAAATCCCCTTTTTCAAAATATTGAAGAAAATTGTGGATAACCCTGAGCCTCCCGTGCTAACCGTCGCATAATGCGGGAGGTGGCCATGTCCGGCAATTTCGTGAACAATGCCAGCAGCCTTGCAACGGCCCTTTACAGCTTCTGCACCCAGCCGACGGTCGGCCTCTACCCTGTGGGTTTCAAGGGGGGCAGGGTCCTGTTCGGTCCCAATGTGAATGCCCTGGCGGTGCGCGCTCCGCTCGTCGCGGCCGACGGATCGCCGAGGAGCGTATTCTTCGCCGAGGAACCGCACACCCTCAGGGGGATGATCGACGACACATCGCTCATCTCAAGGGAGAGGTCGAACAGGGGCCTCTTCAGGGAGATCCACAGGATCGAGGGGCTCCTCAACAACAGCCCCGCAGACATATTCAAGGCTGCAGGGCAAAAGGCCCTCGGCCTCGAACAGTTCAGGCCGGGATTCTCCGAGAGGATTGCGCGTTACTCGGAGACGTGCCTCAGGGACATCATACGCGGAAAGAGGCCGCAATCCTCCTCGGGAGCGGAAGACGCCGCGGAGCTTGCGGTCGACATCGAGTCCGCGGCCGCTCTGCGAGAGGGATCACTTTTCGATTCCGGGGAGATCCTCCTCATGGCGGGTGCGCTCTTCGCGTCTCTCGGTGACCTGTACAGGCAGGGGGCCATCAAAGCCTTCTCCGGCGCCTTTGAGAACTTCATTGCAGGGGGGAGGGACAACGCGGCGCTGATCGCTGCCGACCTCGCTGTCCAGAGCGCCGGCGGATTCCAGCCCGATGTCGGAGAGATGTCTCTGGGCGCGATGATGGCGAGGGCCGCAAGGAATGCGGCTCAGGGGTATGCCAACACGGATCCTATCGGCACGATGATAGCGCGCCACAGGGGGATTTCGGCCGCAATCGCGACCGGATCCTGGAGCGATGCCGGAGTCCTCTTCAGGCTCGACGCCGACGCCTCCACCGGCCTCGACAGGGCGCACGGGCTGGTGAGATCGGCCTGGGCATTCGCCCGCTGGGAGATGGCGGAGAAAGCCGGCGAGCGCTGGCCGCAGATCAACTGGCTGCTCAATACAGCGGGGACCATGATGGAGGGCCTCTCCGACGGGGTAGATGTCATCCGCGGTCTCGGCAAAACCGTGGGCGAGTTGGCAAAGGATTGAGAGGGCCGCCTATTCGGAAAGCCAGATGAAGCGCCTCATGATCTCGATCACCGCGTCTCCGTCCACGTCCAGCTTGAAGTACGACTCTGGCTTGTACGTCTCCTTCAGGCGGACGATCAGATCGCTCGCCATGTCGTTTATCCCGGTGACATCGTCGTCCACGACGATCTGCTGGTCCTTGATCCACGCCAGGATCTTCATCACGTCGGTGTTCTGCACGCCCTGCGTCACCCTCTGTCCCCAGTCGGGGCTGACGTCCTTGCGGATGATCGTATCGTAGAGGCGGTTGAAGCGCTTCTGCGCGCGTTCTGTTTCGACATCGAGCCACGGTGCCTCTGCATCTCCATCATCGGCTCCGTCCTGCTCCGCCTGCCAGCGCCTGAACTGATCCAGCAGGTGCGACTGCAGGGATTCGGGCGCCTCCTGCGCGAACGCCTCGGCCCTCGCCGGTTCGTCCACGATCCAGCTTATGAATTGCTCAATCGTCGCCGTGTTGAATCCGGCCTCGGACATGATGAGGCTGGACTGGTATATCGCGGCCTGCGCCTCCTCACGCGTCGGAGGGGGCCGATCTGCAGGGTGGGCCTGTTTTTCCACAACGACTGCGGCCGCCTGGGGAAAAGCCGCGGCCTCGGGGGCGGCGGTCCCGTTGGCGGTCGGCTGGGAGCCGGGCGTCAAGAGGACGCCTCTTCTGGTCAGAGCATCCGCGTAGTGAAATATCCTGAGCCTCTCCGCGCCGAAGAACTCATGGATTGCATTGACCACGTCGCGCGGCATGGCTGTCTGCGAAGTGAGGTGGAGCTCGAGCGCCGAGGCGTGGCCCGAATCCATGAGCTGCCTGTATCTTATCATCTGGTTCGCCACCTTCACCACGTAGCCGGCGTCGAACTTGCCGGACGCGATCTCGCTGCGCGTCCGGAACACGGTAGCGCCTTCACTGCCGGTGTTTCTGAGCATCTGCGCAAGGTAGTTGCCGATCGCCCCGGCCAGGTTCACCGCCTTGAACTCCACCAGGGTGCGGCCCTCCATTGCGTCGATCTCCGATTCCGTGTTCAGATGTTCCGCCCTGAATCCGGTCCCGTCAAACCTCCAGCCGAGAAAGGAGACCCGCGGCATCGAGGCCGATAGGCGGTCGAACTTCCGGCCCTCCATCATCAGGCCCGCTGACCTCACCACCTCGTAGAAAGATCCCCTGCGCTCGCGGGCCGGCACCTCCGCCGCGATCAGGCGCGAGATCGCGTTCAGGGCCATTCTTTGCGCGCCCTCGGTCCCGTCCTGGCCGAGCAGGAATGCGGCCGCCTCCATGAAGGCGTTCAGCCTCTCGGTGACCGCCTCGGTATTCATGTTCTCGAAGATGGTCGAGAGGCTGTCGAATATGGAGGAGAAGAGCCCTCTCGACATTGCGTCCGCGTCGTCCTTCGAGCGCTCCAGAAGGGAGGGGGCGCCCCTTCGTCCTGTCCATGGGGTGAGCCATGCCGCGTGCGCCTCGCCCGATGCGATGAGCCCGGCGAGCTCCGCGAGCCTTGCGGACTCGGAGCTCACGGAGCCGGCGGATACTGCCATCGCTTCGGCGCGCTGCCTCATCTGCGTCACGACCGGGCTGGCGGCGCCGAAGATCGGCCCCAGGGAATCGGCGAGGCCGGTCAGCATCTCTGCCGCGCCCGCCAGAACCGCGGCAGCGCGATCTGCGCTCTGCTGGAGCTGCGCTGAGATCTCCTCCGCGTCGGACAGCTGCTCGAGCGCACCGTCCAGCCTTGACCTCTGCTCGGCGAGCAGGGCCTCGAGTCCGGCCCTCTCACGAGCCAGGTCCTCCCTCTGGGTGCGCTCCATTTCGAGCTGCTGCTGCAGGGCCCTCGCGCCCTCTTCAAATTCACCCGCCCTGGATCTCTCCCCGTCCAGCTGGCGTTCGAGCCATGCCACGTGCTCGGTCACCGCATCTGCCGCGCCATGGAGGGTGTTCACCGCGCGCCTGAGGTCATGAACCTGTGCAGATCTCGCCGCCTGCGCCGGCGCGCCGGAGGGGCGCTGGGCCGCAGGGGCCTGCCCACCGTTGCCGATCCCGCCGGGGGGCGCACCCGCGGGGGCCATGAAGAAGTTGGAGGCGTGAAGCGGCAATATCCTGGTCATGTCCAATCTCCGTAGACGGGCTCAAAATACCCGGCCGATGTTCGGGGTCTTTATCGGCAAACCCCTGCGCATGTTGCGTGAAATTTTCATCATTTAACACTTTGATATTCAAGATGATTTTACGAGGGGTGCCGGGGGCGCCGGCGTCGACTCAATAGATCTGCCGTTCCGGGGCCTCTGTCGGCTCTCTTCTGCACCCCCTCTTCGCGATCACGTAGTGGATGATCCAGAGGGCGAGCAGGATCGGCGGCGCTATCACGTCCACGTAGAGGGGCGCTCCCGCGTTTCCGGGCGCGTAGTTCTGAGCGAGCGACATCTGCTGGATGTGGCCGTAGGCTGCCCCGATGAGGAATACCGAATAGCCGATTATGGTCGCGAGCCTGAACGTGGAGCGAAGCCACACGCAGAGCACGCCCAGCAGGCCGAATGCGAGGTTGGCCGCCGCCACCTCGAACTGGAACGGGGAGCCGGCCGGCCAACCGATGAAAGACGCAGCCTCCGCCGGGATGAATGCGTGGCCGTAGAAGGCGGCCAGCCCTGCGAAGCCTATGTTGAAGAGGATGGCGTAGGTGAGGATCACCGCCCAGACGAACTCGGCGCTCCGCCCCCTCTTCGTGACGGCCAGGTGTATGAGGACGAACAGGACCGTGGCCCCGGGATAGATTATGAACATGTTCTGGTGCATGGTCTCCCCCTTCGGATCTCAATGCTCGGTGATTTCGCAGGCGGCCGAGCGCCCGGTCTCGCCGCTCTTTCTGAACGCGTACTGTACCAGTATCGGCCCCGCGAGCTCGTGTATCACCGTGGCGCCGATGATCACGTTGATCACGATGTCGGCGAAGCGGTCGAAGGCCGGGTTCTGCTTGAGCAGAAGAGCGAGGCCTATGATGATCCCTCCTGCGGGTATGAGGCCGAGCGCCGTGTAGCGCTTCACCGGCGCCGACGCCCCGCCTATCCCGGCGCCGATCCAGGTGCCCGCGAACTTTCCGGCGGTCCTCCAGAAGGCGTAGAGGGCGACGAGGATCGCGCTCGTGGCGAGCACCCCGAAGTCGAGGTACATGCCCGAGAGCGTGAAGAAGAGGACGAAGATCATCTCCTCGGCATAGCGCTCCAGTATCTCGAATACCCGTTCGCGTTCCGGGTTGAAGTTGGTGACCATGATGCCCATGGCCATGGTGGCGAGCAGCTCGTCGAGGTCGG
>JAFGMW010000089.1 GCA_016927275.1 Pseudomonadota bacterium | reverse complement strand
GCCTCCCGCCACAATTTGAGGACCCTTTTTCCGATGACGCTGTAAAAAGGGGCCTCAAATTCTGGCTCGCGGCGCGCGGATCAGGGATCAGGTATCACCAGTAACGAGTAACGAGTAACGAGTAACGAGTCACGAGTCACGGTATTTATGCGATTCGACATAGTCACAATATTCCCGAACATGTTCGATAGCGTCCTCGGCGAGACGATCATCAGGCGCGCCCGCGAGAAGGGGCTCGTGGAGTTTTTTCTCCACGACATCCGCGACCACGCGAAGGACCGCCACCGCAGCGTGGACGACACCCCATACGGCGGCGGCGCGGGCATGGTGATGATCGCCGGCCCGCTCGTGGAGGCGGTGGAGGCGGTGCCGAGGGAGGGCAGGTGCTCGAGGATACTGCTCACGCCGCAGGGCGAGCCCCTCACTCAGCCCCTCGCAAAGGAGCTCAGCTCGCTCGACCAGATCGTGCTCACCTGCGGCCGATACGAGGGGATCGACGAGCGCGCAAGAGAGCTCGTCGCGGACCGCGAGATATCGGTCGGAGATTACGTCCTCTCGGGCGGAGAGATCGCTGCGATGGTGCTCGTGGACGCAGTGGTGAGGCTCGTGCCGGGCGTGCTGGGGAACGAGGAGTCGCCAAACGACGAGTCGTTCGAGGCGGGGTTGCTCGAATACCCCCAGTACACAAGGCCCGAGACCTTCCGGGGCGAGACGGTCCCCGCCGTCCTCCTCTCGGGAAACCACGCTGAGATCAGGCGCTGGCGGAGGCTGGAGGCGCTCAGGCGAACCCGGGAGAGACGTCCGGATCTATTTGAGAAGATTGAGCTTTCCGACGAAGACCAAGAGGGGCTGGCATTGATCGATTCAGAGGGCGTGCCCCGAGCGGGCAAAAGCGAGTCGAGGGGTTGACAAACCGGCCTCGACCCTGTAGAAGCTCTCGTCTTTTCGCAATGTTACGCGATCGGCCCGGTCTTCGGGGCACAGGAAGAGGTGGCAGTCATGGATATCATTTCAAAGATCAATCAGGAGCAGATGAGGGGCGATATCCCCTCGTTCAGGCCGGGCGACACCCTGCGCGTCTACTGCAAGATCAAGGAGGGCGACAAGGAGCGCGTGCAGCTCTTCCAGGGGGTCTGCATCCGCCGCCGCCGCGGCAGCGCGGGCGCTTCGTTCACGGTCCGCAAGGTCTCCTACGGCGTCGGGGTCGAGCGCGTCTTTCCGCTCCACTCGCCGCTGATCGACCGCATCGAGGTCGCGAGCGCCGGCAAGGTGCGTCGTTCGCGCCTGTATTATCTGCGCGAGCTCTCCGGCAAGGCGGCGCGCATCGAGGGGCGCCGCATGGATCTTGCAAATGAAGCCGGCGTCGAGGCGGAGGTGGAAGGTGGCGAGCTCTCCGCGGCGGATGAGGCAGCAGCTGCTGATTGATCCGCAGCCCATAGACACGCTGAGATTCGAGACGCCGCTCTACGAGAGCGGCGTCGTTCATTTGGCCGGCGTGGACGAGGCGGGCCGCGGCTCGCTCGCGGGCCCGGTGGTCGCGGCGGCGGTGATACTCCCCCGGGCGTTCGACATCGAGGGCCTCGACGATTCAAAAAAACTCACCGGGAAAGAGCGCGAACGTCTCTTCGACCTGATCGCGAAGGCCGCGACCTCGACCGCCGTCGGCATCGTGAAGAACGACGAGATAGACCGGATCAATATCCTCAGGGCGGCGCTCCGCGCCATGCGCATCGCGGTGGACGGCCTGTCGGTCCGGCCGGAGCACCTGCTCATCGACGGGCCGCATCGGATCGAGCACACGATAGCGCAGACTCCCATAAAGAAGGGGGATGCCCTGTCGCGGGTGATCGCCGCCGCATCGATAATAGCGAAGGTCACGCGCGACCGGATGATGTGCGACATGGAGCGGAAGTATCCCAGATTCAAGTTCTCGGTGCACAAGGGATACGGCACACAGCTGCACATGTCCGAGCTTGCAAAACACGGCCCCACGGCGATACACAGATTGACGTTCAGGGGGGTTAAAAGCAGTGACTAGTGACTAGTGACTGGCGATTGGTGACTGGCGAACGGGGGGGATATGTTCAAGTTCAAATCGGCTGAGATCGTATCAACAGAAGAAGGCAGGCAGTACCACATAGGCTGCGCGCCGGGAGATGTCGCGCCGAATATCCTGCTCTGCGGAGACCCTGCGCGGGCGCATCGCGTGGCAGGTTATTTCGACGATCGCAGCGAGCCGATCCTCTCGCGCGAGTACGTGACCATCACAGGCACGTACCGCAATATGCCGATCACGGTCATGGCCACGGGCATGGGCCCAGACAACACCGAGATCGCGGTGGTGGAGCTTGCGCAGATCGTGGAAAATCCGACGATGATCCGGATCGGCTCTTCCGGAGCGCTTAAGAAGGGGATCGAGCTAGCGGACCTCGTCGTGTCCACAGGCGCCGTGCGCCTCGAGAACACCTCCACCCAGTTCGTGATCGAGGGATATCCTGCGATCGCGCACTATGAGGTCGTGCTCGCGCTCCTGGAAGGGGCGCGGCGCAACCGCTTCCCGCATCACCTCGGCCTCACCGCCACCGCCTCCGGCTTCTACGGCGCGCAGGCCCGCAAGGTCCCCGGCTTCCCGCCGCGCGACCCGGAGCTGCCTGCGAAGCTCGACTCCATGAACGTGGCCAACTTCGAGATGGAGGCCTCCTGCCTCTTCACGCTGGCCCAGCTACGCGGTTTCCGCGCGGGCGCGGTCTGCGCGATCTACGCCAACCGGCACAAGAACGAGTTCATAGACACCGAGAAGAAGGACCTCGCCGAGAAGCGCTGCATCGAGACCGGGCTCGCCGCCTTCGAAGTCCTGGCGCTCATGGACGACCGCCGCGCAGGCTCCCCCCACTGGACGCCGGCGATGGGGATATAGCTTCGGGTGCCAGTTCGCGCTTTGGAGCGCTACGGCCGCTTCGCTACGGCTCGCTCAGTTGCCTCCGGGTCCTGTCGTCGGATCACCCCCATCCAGCAAATTCCAAGCACCAAATCCCAAATTCCAAATAAATTCCAAGCACCAAATCCCAAATTCCAAATAAATTCCAGGCACCAAATCCCAAATTCCAAATAAATTCCAGGCACCAAATCCCAATGATCAAATGGTTTTGTTTGGAATTTGGTGCCTGGTAATTGGTGCTTATTTGGTTATTGGTGCTTGGGATTTG
>JAFGMW010000088.1 GCA_016927275.1 Pseudomonadota bacterium | reverse complement strand
GGAGAGGATCGGGGCACTCTTCGCAGCGGGGCTCGAGGAGGGCGGATTCCGTAGCCTGTGATGATCCGACCGACGAAAGCCCAGCGAGGAGCCGGCGCCTGAGGCGACGAGCGTAGCGAGAAGAGCGCGCCGATCCTCTCAGTCTGCATAGCCAGCCGCCTTAAGCGGCGTTATAACAAAGGAGGAAGTGAGATGAGCAACAAGCATGTGTACACGTTCGGCGCGGGAAAGGCCGAGGGCAACGCGACGATGAAGAACCTGCTCGGCGGCAAGGGCGCAAACCTCGCCGAGATGAGCGGGCTGGGCATCCCGGTGCCTGCCGGCTTCACCATCACGACCGAGGTCTGCACCTATTACTACGACCACGACAGGGCCTACCCGAAGGAGCTCGAGAAGCAGGTCCAGGAGGGGATCCACTCCGTCGAGAAGGCGATGGGAGCGAAGTTCGGCGATCCGAAGAACCCGCTCCTGCTATCGGTGCGCTCAGGCGCGCGCGCCAGCATGCCGGGCATGATGGACACCGTGCTCAACCTCGGGCTCAACCAGGAGACGATCCGCGGGATCGTCGACAGGACTGGCAACGAGCGCTTCGCCTACGACTCATATAGGCGCTTCATCCAGATGTACTCCGACGTGGTGCTCGGAGCCGAATCGCACCACTTCGAGACGATCATCGACGAGATGAAGGCGCAGAGGGGGGTGAAACTCGACACCGAGCTCACCGCCGACGACCTCAAGGAGCTGTGCACCCGCTTCCGCGAGCTCGTGAAGCGCGACCTCGGCCGCGATTTTCCGGACGACCCGAAGGAGCAGCTCTGGGGCGGCATCGGCGCGGTGTTCAAGTCGTGGATGACCCCGCGCGCTATCGAGTACCGCAGGCTCCACGCCATCCCGGCCAACTGGGGCACCGCGGTCAACGTGCAGGCCATGGTCTTCGGCAACATGGGCGAGGACTGTGCCACCGGCGTCGCCTTCACGCGCGACCCCGGCACCGGCGACCGCCGCTTCTTCGGCGAGTACCTGATCAACGCGCAGGGCGAGGACGTGGTGGCCGGCATCCGCACCCCGCAGCCGATCAACGTGGCGGCGAAGAAATCGCCTGACGAGAGGTCGCTCGAGGAGGCGATGCCGAAGCTCTACTCTGAGCTCGAGGGCATATACAGGAAGCTCGAGAAGCACTACCGCGACATGCAGGACATCGAGTTCACGATCCAGCAGAACAAGCTCTGGATGCTGCAGACCAGAAACGGCAAGCGCACCGGGCCGGCCGCGGTCAAGATCGCGGTGGACATGGTGAACGAGAAGCTCATCGACAAGGCGGAGGCGCTAAAGCGGGTGGCCCCCATGCAGCTCGACCAGCTCCTCCACCCGCGCCTCGACCCCAAGGCGAGGCGCGAGGTGGTGGCCAGGGGCCTTCCCGCGTCGCCGGGCGCGGCGGTGGGGCAGGTGGTATTCACGGCGGACGAGGCCGCGAACTGGCACAGGGACGGCAGAAAGGTGATACTCGTGAGGCTCGAGACGTCGCCCGACGATATCAAGGGCATGGCGGTCGCTCAGGGGATACTGACCGCCCGCGGCGGCATGACCTCTCACGCGGCCGTGGTGGCGCGCGGCATGGGCACGCCCTGCGTGGCCGGCTGCGGCGAGCTCGCGGTCGACGCGGAACGCAAACAGGCGCGCATCGGAGAGATAACCCTCTTCGAGGGGGATCCTGTGACCATCGACGGTTCCACCGGCGAGGTGATGCTGGGAGAGCTCCCCACGATTCCGCCCGAGCTCACCGGCGATTTCGGCACATTCATGGCCTGGACCGACGAGTTCCGCAGGCTCAAGGTGCGCACTAACGCGGACACCCCGCACGACGCCCAGGTCGCGCGCAACTTCGGGGCAGAGGGCATAGGCCTAACGCGCACCGAGCACATGTTCTTCGAGGGCGACCGCATCGACGCCTTCCGCGAGATGATACTCTCCGAGGACATAGAGGGGCGCAAGAGGGCGCTGGCAAAGATCCTTCCGATGCAGAAGGGCGACTTCAAGGGCATCTTCAAGGTGATGAGCGGCTACCCCGTGACGATCCGCCTGCTCGACCCGCCCCTGCACGAGTTCCTGCCCCACACCGACGAGGAGATCGAGGACCTCTCGAAGAAGATGGGGGTGCCGGGGGAGAAGCTGCGCGCCAAGGCCGCGGAGCTGCACGAGTTCAACCCCATGCTCGGCCACCGCGGCTGCCGCCTGGGCGTGACCTACCCGGAGATATACGCGATGCAGACGCAGGCGATCATGGAGGCGGCCTGCGAGATCACGCGCGACGAGAGGGTCGTGTGCGTCCCCGAGATCGAGATCCCGCTCGTCGGCCACAGCCACGAGCTCATGCAGCTGCGCGCGGTGTGCGACAAGGTGTGCCAGGAGGTGATCTCGCGCACCGGCGTGAAGGTCGACTACACCATCGGCACGATGATCGAGCTGCCGCGCGCGGCCATCGCCGCGGGCGAGATAGCGAAGCACGCCGACTTCTTCAGCTTCGGCACCAACGACCTCACCCAGACAACCTTCGGCTTCTCGCGCGACGACGCGGGCAGGTTTCTGGGCGAGTACGTTCAGAAGCGGATCCTGCCCTGCGACCCGTTCGTCACCATCGACCGCGACGGCGTGGGCCAGCTCATGAGGATGGGGGTCGCGCGCGGACGCGAGACCAACCCCAAGCTCGACATCGGCATCTGCGGCGAGCACGGGGGCGACCCGGATTCGGTCGCGTTCTGCAACGAGATCGGGCTCAACTACGTCTCCTGCTCTCCCTACCGCGTGCCCATCGCCAGGCTCGCCGCCGCCCAGGCGGCGCTCGAGCAGGGCAAGAAGCACTGAGGGAGTGCTCCGGATCCCCCGCAGCAGACGGAGCGGGTCGGGTTGCTCTTCTCGCTACGCTCGTCGCCTCAGGCGCCGGCTACGCCGGGGCGCAGTTACCACGCCCCGGCACTTCAGCATCAGATGAACCATACAGTCGGAAGGTCGTCGCTGGGCTTTCGTCGG
>JAFGMW010000087.1 GCA_016927275.1 Pseudomonadota bacterium | reverse complement strand
GTTTCAATCCACGCCCCCGCGCGGGGGGCGACACCTTCTTCCTAACTTCATCCACATAAAGACAATTTCGAATATATTCTGCGAACTAGGTATTTTTCTACATAACTTAAGAACTTCAATTATTGGACCTCCCAAAATTCCATTTTATTTTCAAAGAGCTATCTAAATCGCGAACCCCTCCAGAAATTGATGTCCGTTTGAGGTTCGCGGAAGCGCTATCAGACCACAATCGGCCCATCAGGATCATATGCCGGTTTTGCTCCGACGTGCTCTAACCGCCGCCTCCAGTTCGCTCCCAGAAAATAAAACCGCAGACTGTCTTCCTTCTCATCGATCTCACTCACCAAACGATGCCGCAACTCGGCCCATTGTGCAGGATCGACTTGACATTCAAATACCGAAAACTGCACCCGCTGTCCTCGATTCTTGCATGCCTTGGCAACCTTACGCAGCCGCTTCCTGCCCTCAGCTTTCTCTGTGCTGACATCGTACGTAACAAGAACCATCATGCCGCTTCACCTCCAAAAGTACGGCGGATAGCCGTCAATATCCCCTCGAAGATATCGTGCAAAGAGCATTGCCTGAACATGCGGCAAAAGCCCGTACGCGATCTTCTCGTCGATGAAAGGATGGACAATTTCCTCCCGTTTGCGCTCCTGATAAGCTACGAGCACGACTTTTCGCGTCTCGTCATCCATGGCGACCGCCCCGCTCTCGGTCTTCCGAAACCCCTTTCCCTTCACCTGCTGCCTGTTGACCAGAGTAAGGGCCAGACGATCGGCCACAACGGGACGAAGCTCCTCCATCAGGTCAAGCGCCAGGCTGGGTCTTCCGGGCCTGTCGACATGGAGATATCCAACGGACGGATCGAGGCCGACACCTTCAAGCGCCGACCGGCAGTCGTGCACCACAAGCGTGTAAAGAAAAGAAAGGAGGGCGTTCATATTGTCGAGGGGCGGCCTGCGATTTCTCCCACGGAAGAAAAATTCCTCCTTCTGAGTCAGGATGAGCCGGTCAAAAACCTCGAAATACATTCGAGCTGCATCTCCCTCTTTACCGCGCACCGCATCCAGCGGCAACGTCGTCTTTGTCTCGTCCATCAATCGAGCAAGGCGCGTTGTGACCGAATCAAGCGCTTTCACGTCCTCCTCGCAAGAACTCTCGCGAGCCGTCCTCATGAGGACCTGACGGGCATTGGCGATCTTGGCAACAACTACAGCCCGTGCAATTGAAGCGCTGAAACTTTCATCGTCGGCCTTGCGATACTGCTCCCGTCGCAAGAGAACATTGCCACGCGTCGGCCCCTCGACACGCGCTAGGAACTTTCCGTATTCCGTAAGAAAGACACAAGTAATCCCCCGTTCGGCGCACAACCCCATAAGCGGAGGGCTCATCATCACCTGACCAAAACAGACGATGCTGCCGATGGTATGAACGGGAAGAGAAAGTTTTACCTCCTTCTCAACACTCACCCGCACCGTCTCTCCCTCACGCGAAAGATATGCGCCCTGGGTCGTTACGTACAAGGTATTGAGGAGATGTTTCACGTCTTTCCCTTCTTGGACAGTCCTATGGCCGTCGATTTGGCTTTCAGACGTTTCGTGTGCTCCGTTTCCAACAGATAATTCTCTCTGCTCGAAACTCTACGCCCTGTTTCCTGCTCAAGCTTTGTCCTTGCATCTCCGGCGATCCGGCCCCCTTTGTGAGCAGCCGTCTTATTCTCATCGAACCCTTGCGAGTCGTGGCGACGAGCGATTTCCGTCGTGGCCGCCTCCCCGAGCATGGAAAAGATAAGTTCCAGATCGTGCATATGGTCACGGAGGTTCTCGCGCTTGAGCCCTTTGAATTCCTTATATTCACTGGGAGTCATTCCAAAGGCAGCCTTGCTGATCTCTGCCGTGAGGATAGCGTATTCTGGATCGCTTCCCACGCCACGCTTCTTCCACTCGTCGGTAAGCTCGGCACGAATGGCGATACCTCGCATCCGCTTCTCGATCCATTCGTCCGAATACCCTTTGGCCCGATAAAGGGCCTTGGTCCTTTTCGTAGCCAGTTCCGGGTCTTCGATCTCCTGCACCCGCTCGTAGCCAACCTTCGCCAGCCACCGCTTGAAAGGTTCGGCCTTTGGGGAAGGGATCGATTGGATGATGCGGAAGATGCCTTCAGTGTTGGCGCAGTTCACCCTTTGCTTTCCGCCCTCTGTCTGGATCAAAAGGGTATGGACAATTTGTCCATACCCTTTTGCTAACTCCTTGTCTCTTATGCGTATTTTGTTAAGATAATCCTTCGGATTTGTTGTCTCCGTCAACACCGACACGATATCTTCAACAACAAACCACCACTCGTTTTCGTGGAGCGTCCTGCGAATCTTCTTCCCTTTGAAAACAGCAAGATGAGTCTGCATATCAACACCTCGTAGGATTGACTCTTATCAAATTCAGACCTTAACTTCGTCCACCATCGCATCGATATAATCGGCAACTTTTCTATCCCGCCTCATTGCCTTAGGCATGCATAAATCGAGGAGCGAACACTGCTCACAACGAGCGTCATATCTCGGAGACGGTGTTTTGCTCCCGCGGATCAACTCATGGAGGCGCCGTGCTGTTTCAGTCGTCAATTTTCTGAGTTCATCGTCAAAAACAACATCAAGCCGTCGTCGGGTCTTGCCGTAGAAGAGCGCCCCTTTTGGTATCTCCACACCAAGCATCTCCTCAAGGCACATGGCCTGAGCGCAGAGTTGAACCGTATCGCAAGACTCTGCCTTAGGCTTGCCGCGTTTGTACTCGACGGGGAAAGGCTGCCACACACCCGATGCCGCCTCACGCTGAAACTCTACGACATCGGCAATCCCCGAGAGCCCCAGGACAAATGATCGCAAAGGAAGAGCTCTGGCGATGCTTACCCCAGCACGAGTTTCGTCGCCCCGCTCATGCACGTTATCATGGAGAATGCGCCCCTCGGCCGTAAAACGATTCTCAGCCCACGCCTGCTCGATATGGATGAGGGCGCACTGCCTCTCACAAAAGAGCAGGTGCTGAAGAGCAGAGAGGGGCAGAAGCTCTGACTCCGTATAGCTCATAAATATCCGCTAAAAGCGCTCCCTGATCTCCACCTGCTGGGGAACATTATCCTTATTGACCACGATGCGATAGTCTTCGAACGCCCGCGCGGGCTTCGCTGCGTCGCCCTTCCGCTCCACCTTAACACGCTCAAAAAGCACGTGTGCCGGCACATTGCCCAGGGCCGTCGCATGTTTGAAGACAATGAGTTTTCGAGCAGACATCTTACCACGGGCAGCGGAATGATCGTGTTCGAACATGTTCGTCAAGGCTTCCCAGAAGAGATCAAGGTCCTCCTGAGAGAATCCAGTCTGCGCTGCAAGAGGAGCTGAGACATACCCTTCGGCACGGTACAAAGCATAAGGGACAATGTGCTTTCTTCCCATGGTTCTGTTGTCGCCGCTCTGACTCTCAGCCTCTTTTTCAGTGGCCACGGCCATGCGCGTAATCGTCACCTCCAGCGGAACAATGGGCTCAGCACTTTTGGCAAAGTTGAGCTGGATCGGACCGCGCACCTGGCCGCAATTAACCCCCAATCCCATAACAGCACCAAAACTACGCACATCGTAGAAGTTACGACACATCCATTGCTTCGCCTTCTCTACCTCGTCTCCGGTGCCCTTCCTCTTCTTTTTCTCCCCTTCTCCCGCTTCTTTCGCACCGATTGCCTGATGCGCACGCTCATGCGTCTGATTCAAGATCGCTTTCTCGCGAATATAAATCTCAAAGGGGGATTGACCCTTCTTGATCATATCCACATAGTTACGCACCTTCCTCTTCAGACATACATCCGTAATCAGACCGTGATTCGTCTCCGGATCTATCCTTGGCATATTTCCGGCGTCCGGATCGCCGTTTGGATTTCCATTTTCCACATCAAAGAAGTACACAAACTCATAGCGGTTTTGAATCGCCGTCATGACGCCACCTCCTTTGTTTCCTGGGTTTTTGTGTAGAAGGACTGTCTCTGATGATAATAACCGACTGCAAATAGCCCCTGCTCCTCAAGGGGGAGATGGGCGGGAAACTCCTGAACGGCATCCATGATCTCGGCAATCTCGCGCTCTCGGACAGCCCCGTAATCAGATTTGCCAATGTGATGCTGCGTCAAGCGCAATAGCTGCGGGAAGACCGTACGCGGGGTCACAGAGGCCGCGCTGTAATAGCGGTCTTTGATGGTCGCATTCGCGCCGGGTACGGCATCCTGCTGGGCCCTTTCCAGGACCGCAAAAAGCCGACCCAGGCGATAGGCGACATTTACCGACTGTCTGTCGAGTGCCATGCCCACCTCCAAGGTTGGTTGGTTGAAAAGACGAGCGCGTCTCACAAGATACGCCTTAATGAGACCAGCGCGGAAATAGTTGATATCGCCGTTGGCACGAATTCGCCCGAGGACGGCGGAAAGCAGGTTTACAGGATATGGCCCTCCAGTCAGAATTGAGTGCATCACTCCGGTTGCGAGGTGTGGCACAATATTCTTCGAGTCCTCCTGGACAGCGGTTTGAACGAGAAGCCTCCATAGCCCCGGACATTCCGGACTGTTCTCGTACTGGCTGATAATACGAAAATCATAAAAGTGCTGCCCCACACACTTGAACAGCTTTTCAACTGTCGTAACGTGCCAAAACCGAACTGCAAGACGCTTCGCATTGGGGGAAAGCCCAAGAACATAAAATCGCACATCACCGTCAGACTGGTACTGCTCGGGCATCTTTCCGTCCCGTATCGATTCCAAAAATAGTCGCAACTGCGCATCATCTGCGCTATCATCCGCCGGGTCGAATATCATCCCGAGAAATCCCTCTACTGGGGAATCCCTTTCTGTCCAGAAAACGACACTTGTGTCTGCGATTACAACCCTATTTCTGCTTCCGAAGCGCAGAAGATCGTTCAGCGCTGTAGTATATGAGAAGGCAGCTCGCCGTGACAGGGGCGCATTGAAGCTCTGCTCTTTCCCATAGGATTCGAAAGCAGCGAGATTGAAGGAGATTAAATCCGAACCTGCCGTATGGCCACCATATACGCCTTTAATAGCAGGGTGAAGCCTTTCCACATCTCCGTATTCGTGCGTTACGAGACATTCGGCGGCAATTCCAGACTTCTTTTCCCACCAGTATTGTACCCATGCATTTCTGACTTCTTCTTTTTCATGGATGTACATCATTTCGCCGTCAATCTGAAATACTACATTCTGGCCTGCCACATCCTCCCATCGTGCCCCTTCAGATCCAAGGCAGTCGATCACTTCAGTTGTCTTATCTGGCTCCCAAGAGCCTAAGAACTCGAGCAAAGCATGATAACCGGCATCATTCAGGCTTCGACCGATGAGCTGATGCAATTCCCTGAATGATTGAAATGCCTCTTTTGCACGATCGTCCTTATCCTTATTGTCCTTACCGAGCACATAGCCGGTGTTGTCCCAACAAAAATTGGGTTCGATATTTACAGCTCTTTTTGTTGCCTGAGGAACAACCATTTCCTTTGGCGCAATCCGCCCTTCAATGTTCGCCCTAAGATCTTTTACCTGTACCAAGTGTCCATCCGGTGACAAGACAAGGGCATAGCGAATCTTCTCTCGGCTGAATCCGAACGGAGGAATATCCGAAGACGCACTCCTTGCTCGTCGATCATAATATCCTATCAACGCCTGAAGAATCATGTCTTCACCCCCTGCCCATCAAAGGGCGGCACATCAACGATGCCATCTTTCATAACGGCCCGGAAGAACCTGGCCTGCATCCCCGCCGCAAAATCGATATCGTGCAACATCCAGCCGAGATCTTTCTCCCCCCTGTGCTCCGATGGCAACAGTTCGTCGTCCGCCCATTCAAACTGAACCGGGAACTCCCTGCATCCGAAATATGGTCGATGAAAACACTGACCCTGCCTCACCCTGCGTTCGAACATAGCTCGGTGCTTCTCGGGATCGACATCTTCCTTTCCGACAATGTCAAAATGCGCTTCGATGACGTAGGCCACGTCCTTGAGAATTATCGCAGCGCGCTGCTGCCTCTGGTCCTCAATAAACACCTCTACCGCTGACGTCCCATCTTTCATGGCGGTTGTGACATTCCTGAGCGGAATTTTACCCTCCAGCTCGTTACGCCGAACGCTTGTAAAGACAATTGGGTTGAGGACAAGGATTTTGTCGATGACCCAGCGGATCGAGGGCTTCCAGTAAATTGCCTCGATAATCCCCCTTGCAGCCGACGGCGTAATCACGTCATAGCTCACGCGTTCTACCTTCATCTCCGGGCGAGTGAAGCACGCATAGGGACCCCACACCTTGAGTTTCATCCCATAAGCCATATTGCCTCCTTCAAAAAATCAGGTCTTCAACAGCGTGATATGTCGGATCTTCCGGACAAAGCCCGACATCATCACGGTAAAGGCTTCGATTTCTGAGAACAAAGACCCCGTCAACAATCTGTTCAACGCTCCCAGCAACGAGAAGGGCCCTTAACATCGGATCATAGAGAGAAACGGCGTAGCGCTGAAGACGACGAAGGACACTGCCCGGATATTCGATGTATTTCAACATTTGAATGAGATCTTCGGCTATTTGATTGTAGGGAATGATAACGGGTGTTGTAACATCCTCAATCATACGAAAAAGCCCTGCTACCTCGCGGAAGGGAAAATTGCCTTCTCTGGCCTGCTCCGAAAGTTTTTGCAAAATACCTTTTGCGTCGAGCGCGTTCCCCTTCTGCCAAAAGTAGTGCTTGAAGTACTGGAGAACGGCTTCCATAATTAAGGGGTCTTCATGATGTCTAATAACCATTTCTGCCGTTTCAGCAGCTTGCCTCAATCCCTGCGGAGTTCTCACATCCCTTGGCCTGAACACAACAAAACGCCCGCGTCCTTCAAGCCTACCCTCGCGATTGCAACGGCCCGCTGCCTGAGCAAGAGAATCGAGCCCAGCCAATGCCCTTAAGACAACCGGAAAATCTATGTCCACGCCAGCCTCAATAAGCTGCGTGCTGACGACACGGCATCGCCGACCTCCCTTGAGCGCCTTCTTAATTTCTGAAATCCTCAAGGACCGATGTACTGGACACATAAGTGCACTTAAGTGAAATGCCACACTTTTATCCTGAAGGCATTCGTACAGCCGCCTTGCATGGGTACGAGTGTTCACGACACAAAGGATCTGCTGATATTTTTCAATCTCCTCTGACAACCTCTTGTCGTCCCAGCCCGGCTCAATATGAGCATCAACTCTTTTAAGGCGTCGCGATAGTTCCACCGGATCCTTGATAATCTCTCGAACTCCCTCAATCCCTCCTGAGAATCCATCCTGCCGAGAAAGCGCCGGCTGCGTCGCAGTGCAGAGAACTATCGTAGCCCCATAGGCACGCACCAGCTCGCGCAGAGCCTCAAGGCAGGGCCTCAGCAGCGTTGAGGGAAGACTTTGGGCCTCATCAAGGATAATGACGCTTCTGGCAAGACGATGAAGTCTGCGACAACGCGACGATCGGTTTGAAAATAGCGACTCGAACAGCTGAACGTTCGTCGTGACAATCAAATGCGCATCCCAGTTTTCTGCCGCAAGCCTTGACCGATGATCTTCTTCCCCTGGCTCAAAGTTGCTGTGATGCTCAATGAGGGTATCCTCACCCAGCACCGAGCGAAAAACATCGGCGTTCTGTTCGATGATGCTTGTGAAGGGTATCGTGTAGATGATTCGACGGAGTCTGTGCTTTTGCGCATGTTTCATGGCAAAAGCAAGCGACGAAAGCGTCTTACCTCCCCCGGTGGGCACGGTCAGCGAAAAAAAACCGGGTGCTAATTCAGCAGCGCTTAAACAGGATGCAAGCACCTCTTGCCGTCGTTCATTGACCGCCGTCCTTGGAGCCGTATTGGCCAACTCTTCAAGGTATCCGAAAAGCTTTGGCGAAAGGATATCCAGGTCAGGATATCCCTTTCTAAATTCAGCTCGCTCCGGGGCAAGAAAACGTTCGGTATCAAGAAAATCGGCGTCAACGAGACAAGAATAGATCATTCTAATCAAAAAGGAACATTGAAAACCAACGCGTTCCTTTTCAAAATCAAAAACCATGCTTGGCATTGAGCCGATCAAATTATTGGCATGAGCATATGCAGTCACATCTGCAACTGCACGCGAAAGACGCCTTTCAAGACATTTTTCATCGTTCGCCTTTCCATCGGGAATACCGGCATGATGGCCAGCAATGGCGTAAGCAATGATTTTCCCGATATCTTTAAATTCCTTGGCCGCAAATTGCGCGCCCGGTGTAGAATGGTCAACACGGCCTGCCTTTGTTTCGATGTGAGCGTCGGCATCGTGCTCTTTCAGAAGCTTCGCCTGAAATGCCGGAGAGCACTTCCCAATATCGTGCCAAAGGCCTGCCCAGTAAGCTATTTCCCCTGCATCAAAGACATCTCCAAACTCACGGGCTAGCTGAGCAACATTGCGAAGATGCACTTCAAGCAACTGCCACTCGCTTGGTGGACGACCTTCTTTACTGTGCGCATAAATCATATTCTGTCCGTGATTTTCGACGTCCGTCCTGAGTCAAGAACTTGACACTGTTGCTATTCCCAATTCCGTTCACATTGCAAGGTGTTTTCTGACCAGTCTAATGATAGAAGGCAAAAAAACCGGGTTTTGGGACCAGACGGGGCCACCCTCTCCCTACCCCTCTCCCATCAAGGGAGAGGGGATTGATATCAGGGGATTCCCGCTTTCGCGGGAATGACAAGCAGGGGGCAAGGGATTGCCGCGTCGCTACGCTCCTCGCAATGACATTTTCAGGTCGTTCACATTAGACCGCCTTCATATCGAGTATCCTGTCGACGCGGAAGTTGCGCTCCTCGCCCCTGAGATCGCAGACGCCGCGCACGCCGAGGAATGTCCAGTCGCCATAGAACATCTCGCCGACCTCAAGCGGCCGGATCACGCGTCGCGATTTCACGTCGCTCGATTTGAGGTAGACGATCTCCAGCTTTCGCCGTTCCCGGATAGCCCCCTCTATCATCGCGACCTTTTCATCGAGCGGCATCTGCCTCTCCGAGATGGTATAACGATGCGCGGTGAGAAATTTCACTACGCGCCAGTCCACGCGCACGTGCGATTTCTTGAGCGGCCTGGCGAGCCGCATGCCCTCGATCGTGCGCAGGCGACTGAGGGCAACGTAGACCTGGCCCGCGGCAAAAGCACGGCCGGCGTCGATCACCGCGGAGTCGAAGGTCTTGCCCTGCGACTTGTGAATGGTCACCGCCCACGCAAGCATGACGGGCAACTGCGTGAACTTGCCGACAGGCTCGGAGATGATCCTCTTTGACTTATGGTCCATGTCGAAGCGGAACATCCGCCAGGTATGGGGCACCACATCCACCACGCTGCCGTCGGCGAGCTTTACGCTGACCGATTCGCCGTCCATGCCGACGACCGTGCCTATAGTGCCGTTGATCCAGCGGCCGAGGGAATCGTTGTTGAGGAGCATCACCTGCGCGCTTCTCTTGAGCCTGATCACGCGATCGGCGGGATACGACTTCTCGTCGAAGCTGCCCGAGACGCTCGCCTCGAATCCGCGCGCCCTGCCCTTGAGCTTTGCGAGCTTTTCCTCGTTGATCTCGTCCGCCTCGCGGTTGAGCGCGGTGAGGTATATCGAGCCGTCCGCATCCTTTCCGTTGATGACGCGGCCGTTGAGCTCAGCGATCCCCGCTTCGTCTATCGTGTTGTTTCTCACAGCATTCAGTATCGCGATGAACTCGTCGTCGTGCTGGCGATATATCTTCTCGAGCTCCAGAATCTCGACGCCCATCTCAGGGTATGCATTCGAATCGAAGAAGAAGGGGCTCCTGTAATGATGAGTGAAGATCTCGCGCTCGCGCTGCGCGACCACCGGCGGCAGCTGATAGAGATCTCCGATCAGGACGACGGAGACGCCGCCGAAGGGTTTCGATTTGCTGCCGCGGGCGACGCGCAGGAATGCGTCGGCGCAGTCGAAGAGGTCGGCGCGCACCATGGAGACCTCGTCGATTATGAGGGTGTCCATTTCACGATAGACCCGCGCCCTGTCCTCATCGAGGGCCTTCTTCGCGGCGCGCCGGGCCTTCTCCACCGTGACGTCCGGCTTGAAGCCGAAGAAGGAGTGAAGCGTCTGGGCGCCCACGTTCACCGCGGCCACGCCCGTGGGGGCAACCACCACAACCTGTCGCTTCGTGTGTTCCCGAAAATATGAAAGCAGCGTTGACTTGCCGGTGCCCGCCTTGCCGGTCACGAAGAGGTTCCGGCGACCCCCCTCCATGAGTTTCAGCGCCTGTGCAAATTGCTCGTTGATCTCGATGGTCATAATCCACCCGATATCGCCCTGCGCGTTCACTTGGCAAGGTGAAAATACAATAAATTCAGGCACGATCGAGGAAGATGGGGTCGCTTATGTTGACATACCTGCCTGCCGCCTGTAGTGACTCGAAAACTGACACGTCAGTCTAGTTTAAAACAGGGCGCATGGCTCAAGGCCCAAGGCGAAGGGGGCATGGTGAGGGACAATAGAAGCGGCCTCGGTCTGGACGTTGGGGCGCTGGCGGTGAAGGCCGCCTGCTCGGACGGCCGCAGCGCGTACCGGATCCACCGGGGCGAGCCCGAGGAGGCGATCCTCTCCATCATCGGGGAACTGGGCGAGCCTGGGGCGGTGGCGGTCACAGGCTCAGGCGGACGCAGGATAGCCGATTCGCTCGGCCTCTCATACGTGGACCCGGCCGTGGCCCTCATCGCGGCGACTGAGGAGGGCACGACCGCGCGCCACATCATCGACATAGGCGGCGGCTCCCTCTCGATCGTGGACCTGGACGAGGAGGGAAGATTCGCCGGATTCCGCACCAACTCCCTCTGCGCCGCGGGCACCGGCTCGTTCCTGGACGAGCAGGCGGCCCGGATGAAGCTCACCGACGACGAGAAGGCGGCCGAGCGCGCCATCGCGGAGCCGCCCAGGATCGCGGCCCGCTGCGCGGTGTTCGCCAAGTCCGACCTCATTCACCGCCAGCAGGAGGGTTTCACGATACCCGAGATGTGGTCCGGCCTCTGCCGGGGCATGGTCCAAACCGCGCTCTCCACCCTCTTCCGCGGAAGGCGCCCCTCAGGCCCGGTGCTCCTCGCGGGGGGAGTGGCGAAGAACCGGGAGGTCGTCCGCTGGCTCATCGACGGGCTTGCGGCGGAGCTCATCCTCCCTCCTGCCCCCGAGACGTTCTCAGCCCGCGGCGCGCTGCGCTGCGCGAAGGAGGTCGCGGGGGAGGTCCGATGGCCCTCTCTCCTCGAGAGGGGACAGGAGGCCGACAACCCCAGAAGGCCCGAGCTCTCGCTCTCACTTTCCCGCTATCCCGACTTTTCCTGCCGCGATTCGTTCGTCGACGACGGCACCGAAGTGCGCCTGCACGGCGACCTCGCAGGCGACGTAGCCGTGGGCATCGACGTCGGCTCCACCAGCACCAAGGCCGCGGTGGTGGACATGCGGGGCGAGGTCGTCGCCGACTTCTACCGCAGGACCTCCGGCAACCCGATCGACGCTGCCCAGAGGCTCCTGGCCGCGATATCGCGGGCTGCGCGCGGAGCAAAGCTCAACATCAGGGCCCTGGGCACGACCGGCTCCGGCCGCAAGATGGTGGGCGCCATCCTCGGGGCCGACAGGATCATAAACGAGATCACCGCCCACGTGAAGGGGGCGTCGCGCGAGGCGCCCGACGTGGAGACGATATTCGAGATCGGCGGCCAGGACGCAAAATTCGTCTCCCTTCGGGAGGGGGTGCCGCACGACTCGAACATGAACTACGTCTGCGCCGCCGGCACCGGCTCCTTCATCGAGGAGCAGGCGGCCAAGCTCGGATACGATCTCACTGAAATAGGCGACGCGGTCATGGGCGCCCGCCCCCCTTTCTCGTCCGACCGCTGCACTGTCTTCATGGAGCAGGACGTGCACGCGCTGATCCGGCAGGGGTTCGAGCGCAGGGAGGTCATGGGGAGCGTGCTCTACTCGGTCGTCCAGAACTACCTCAACCGCGTGGTCGGCCGCAGGCCCTACTCCAGGGGCAAGATATGCTTCATGGGCGCCACCGCAAGAAACCGGGGGCTAGTTGCCGCTTTCGAGAAGCTTGTCGGATGCCCGGTCACGGTCTCTCCATACTGCCACGTGATGGGCGCGTATGGAGTGGCGCTGATCGCGCTCGATGAGGTTGCGCTCAAGGGCCTTCCCACGACCTTCCGGGGCCTGGGCTTCGCAGACGCACACGTGGAGCTCACCCACGAGGAGTGCCGCCTCTGCTCCAACTGCTGCAGGATAACGAAGGCGCTCGTCGACGGCATGGGTCCGGACGAGGCGACGAGCTGGGGATACATGTGCGGCCGCGACCCCGAGGAGAAGCGGGTGCGGGTGAACCCCTGCTACGACCCGATACGCGCGAGGCAGAAGGCCTGGCGCCACTCGGCGGGCGCAAAGGAGATCGCGGGAGACCGGGTCACGGTCGGCATGCCCCTGTGCCTTCTCAACCACACATACATGCCGTTCTGGAAGACGTTCTTCGAGGAGCTGGGCGCGCGCGTCCGCTTCTCGAAGCCCACCGACGAAGGCACGCTCGCGCAGGCTCAGGAATTCATCACGGCCGACTACTGCTACCCGGTGAAGCTCGCGCACGGGCACATCAGGCAGCTGGCCTGCGACCCTGCGGTCGACCACCTCTTCCTGCCGTACATAGTCCAGGGCGAGCCGCACGACGACCGCTTCTCGCGCAGCGTCTTCTGCCCCTACAACATCGCGCTACCCTCGATCGTCTCCGCGGCCGGGCTCCTGGAGGACGAGGAGACGAAGATCCTGAAACCGGTGATCAACTTCCAGTGGCGGATGGAGATGATAGCCGACTCCATGCTCCGCGAGCTTCCGGCATCCCTCCGCGCGGATCGCCGCTCCATAGGGCGGGCCTGGAACGCGGCCCGCCGGGCGCAGGACGCGTACACGACCGAGCTGGAGAAGATCGGCGCCGAGGCGCTCGCGAGGATCGAGAGGGACGGCGGAAAGGCCATGGTCGTGCTCGGCCGCCCCTACAACCTCTATGACTCGGGCGCCAACCTGGGCCTCCCTCAGAAGATCGCGGACCTGGAGATCACAGTGCTCACGGCGGACATGCTTCCGGTCAGGGGCGTGCCGATCGACCCGCTCTTCCGCAACATGTACTGGCGCTACGGCAGGCGTTTGCTGCAGGCGGCGCACTTCACAGCGAAGCACCCGAGCCTATACGCGGTCTTTCTCACGAACTTCGGCTGCGGCCCCGATTCGTTCCTCCAGACCTACGTGGAACATATAATGAAGGGCAAGCCCATGCTCATGCTCGAGCTGGACGAGCACAGCGCCGACGCGGGCTACATCACGAGGCTCGAGGCGTTCCGCGACGTGATCTCGGGGAAAAAGGCTGAGGCTGAGGCTGAAGGTGAGGGTGAGGGTGAGGGTGAGGTTAAGGCTGAGGCTGAGGCTGAGGTCAAGGGCGTGGTTTGCCAGTCACCAGTCACCAGTCACCAGTCACGGACTCCGGAGACCGTCTGGCTCCCGCCGATGCACCCGTTCGGCGTCCACACGATGGCCGCTGCCCTGAGGAGCGTGGGCGTCAACGCGAGGCCCATGCCCGACGAGACGATCGAGAGCTTCACGCGGGCCAAGTCGTACTGCCGCGGGACCGAATGCGTGCCCGCCCCGGCGACGATAGGCGCGTTCCTCGAGGTGCTGGAGAGGTCGGACGATCCCCGCAGGGAGGTCCTGTTCATGCCGTCGGCAAAGGGACCCTGCAGGTTCGGCCAGTACAGCACCCTCCACCGCATGATCCTGGACGAGGCGGGCTACAGGGACACCCGCATCGAGGCCTGGGACGACGAGTCCGGGACCTACGGCACCGATCTCAAGACGAGCCGCAGGCTCTACAACGCCCTCACAGCGGGCGATTTGCTGTTCAAGGCCCGATGCCGCGTCCGCCCCTACGCGAAGGACCGCGACGCCTTCGACGCGCTAATGCAGGAGGAGCTCCTCCTGGCGGAGCGCGCGATCGAGAGCGGCAGGGGGCTCGAGCGCGCCCTGTCAGCCTCGGCCGAAAGGCTCTCGAAGGTCGAGAGGATGCCCGCAAAAAAACCGCTGGTCGGCATCGTGGGCGAGATATACGTCCGCTGCAACACCTTCACCAACGGCAGGCTCGTCGAGACGATCGAGGACGCGGGCGGGGAGGCGTGGCTGGCCCCTGTGACCGAGTGGTTCCAGTACCTGGCTTTCATGGACTCGGTCTTCGCCGCCGAGGAGAGGATGGGGGCGCTGGTGAGGCTCCGCAAGGGGCTGAAGAACGCATACATGATGCGCAAGGGGCGCTCGCTGGCAGGATGCATGGCGCGCGTGATCGGCGACAGGGCTGAGCCGCCGGTGTCCTGCACCGTCGCGGCGGGCGAGAGATACATGCCCCGCCGCTTCGACGGGGAATCGATACTCACGGTCGGCCGCGCGGTGGAGTTCGCGCGACAGGGGGCGGGCCTGATCATAAACTGCGCGCCGTTCGGATGCATGCCCGGCACCCTCACAGCGGGGATGTTCCAGGGCATCGAGCGCGAGCTCGGGGTCCCGATCGTATCGCTCTTCTTCGACGGGGAGACCGACCTCACGCGCCTGGTCAGGACCTATATCACGAACATAACGTCAAAAGGACCGGGAGGGGGCGTGCCCGCATGAAAGCAGCCGAGAGGCAAAAAGCGCTGCTCGCTGCGGCCACGCGCTGCTTCGCGGGCAGGGGCTATCACGCCACGGGCGTCAGCGACATCATCGAGGGCGCAGGGGTCGCCCGCGGGACCTTCTACCTCTACTTCGACAGCAAGCACGACGTCTTCTGCAGGATACTGGACGACTTCATCTCTCACCTGGGCGACCAGATAAAGACCGTTGAGCTCGGAGGCGCGCTCACCCCGGCGCAGCAGATGCGCATGAACGTCGAGCGCCTGGTGGACGCCGTGCTCAAGAGGCCCGGGCCGGCGAAGATCGTCTTCAGGGAGGCGGCCGGCCAGGGCGCGGAGGTCGACCGCAAGCTCAGGGCCTTCTACGGGCGGCTCATATCGATAATAGAATCGTCGCTCTGCAAGGGGATGTCCCTGGGGCTCGTCAGGGAGGTTGACCCGAGGGCCGCGGCGTGCATCATCATAGGCGGATTCCGGGAACTCATGGTGCAGAAGATCGTGTTCAAAAACGCAAGTCTCGCCAGGGACGCGATAGTCGACGGGCTGATCGACGTCGTGCTCGGCGGCCTCGGCGGCAGGCCGGTGGTAAACTGAGGGCAGGTCACTGCCCGCGGAGGGAATATGTTCGGAGCCGAAAACATATCGAGGGTCTGGGAGAGGGCGCTGGAACTCACGGTTCACTGGTACCCCCCTGTGCTCAAGGCCGCTGCCATAGTGATCATCGCGGCGCTCGCGCTGAACGCCGTGAACCGCCTAGTGCGCCTGCTGGTCGAGCGCGTCACCCCCTTCGCGCAGCAGAGCACGATCAGGGGAAAGCAGCGCGTGGACACCCTGAGCCACACGTTCAGGTACGGCTCGACCATCGTGATATTCACCGTGGCGCTGCTCATGATCATGGGCTCGTTCGGCATAGACCTCAAGGCGCTGCTGGCCACCGTCGGGATCGCGGGCATCGCCATCGGCTTCGGCGCGCAGAGCCTGGTGAAGGACATCGTCAGCGGGATCTTCATCCTCGTCGAGGACCAGTTCGCGGTCGGCGACGTCGTGATGATGGGGGGCGAGGGGGGAGTGGTGGAGCGCATGACCCTGCGCATAACCCAGCTTCGCAACACCGAGGGGATGCTGATCACAATCCCCAACGGCAGCATAGCGACGGTGAAGAACCTCACCAGCGAATGGTCGCGCGTGGACTACAAGATAGGGGTCGCCTACGCGACCGACCTCGACCGGGCCATGGACATCCTCGCCGACGAGGCGAAGGGTCTCAAGGCCGACATGCCGGAGCTCATCATGGACGATCCGGAGCCGCTCGGCGCGGACGAGTTCAACGACTCCTCGATCACCCTGAGGATATGGATCAAGACACGGCCCCTCAAGCAGTGGGTCGTGCGCCGCGAGTACAACAGGCGGGTCCACAGGCGATTCGAGAGGGAGGGGATCGAGATACCGTTCCCGCAGCGCACCGTGTGGATGAAGGGGCCCTCGGACAAGCCGGCGGGCAAAGGCATCTAACGGCGCTCGAGCCCCAGGATCTTCACCTCGCCGCCCCTCCTCTCGACGTAGAGGTCGAGCGCGCTCCCCCACCACCTCTCGTCCGCCCTCTTCCTCTCTATCCTCACCACGTAGATGCGCCCCTCGCCCAGCCCATTCACCAGCCCGGCGTCCAGCCGGAGCGACGGGCCGTGCAGCTCTGTCCACGGCGTCGGTTCCGAGCGGTTGAGCCTGTCCTGAACCCTGTGCCTGTACCGGACCTCGGAGCCCCTCTCGAAGCCGTGATCCACCGCGAGGTCGCTGAACGAGACCTCGCAGCCCCCGTCCGCGGGCGCGGCGACGAAGCGGTCGAGCGGGATGACCCTGGAGAATGCGTGCCTGCCGATCGCGTCCCTGCGGGACTTGAGCGCCCGGGCGACATGGGCCGCATCTTTCGAGCCGGGCAGCCCCGCCCTCTTCACGATCGCGTCTATCGCCGAGTCGTCGAGCCGCATGATGATCCTCGCCGCCCAGAAATCGTCGCGGGGCGTGGCGTGCGCGAAGGCCTCGTTGTTGAAGGCGGGCCTCCACTTCGCGGGATCGAAGCCCACGACGCTCAGGGAGCCGGCCCCATCCTCGGCCCGATCGTCGAATACCACGGGCTCCCTGAGCCCCGGCTCGAACGGCCTCCTGCGGGGCCCCTCCTCAGCCGCGGCCGGCCCCTTCGCCTCCTGCTCTATGTCGAGCCAGCTGCCCGCGCCGCCGAAGGCGGAGGAAAAATCGTGGAGGTAGTGCTTCACGTATCCCCTCTCGCCCTCGGTCTTTACGAAGATGTCGGCGGTCTGCGCCGATGTGGGGTTCTGCATGTTGAGCAGCGCGCAGAACATCCTGTAGCCGCGCAGCTCCCTGCGGTGCTGGTGCGGTATCCTGTCGTTTGAGTCCTTGAACCTCGTGCCGCTGTAGGTGAAGGGCCCTATGTACTCGCCTTCGAAGAAGGCGCTGGACACGGCTCGAACGTTTCTCCTGTTCCCCCCTGCTATTCTCTCCTTGAGCGCTTCGAACTCCACCCCGGTCAAAGGCCTCAGCTTGCCCTGCGCGTCCCTGGTCGTCGCGCCATCGGCCAGTGCGAAACGGGACGGGTCGATCTCCACGATCCGGTCCTCGGGGACGTTGTAGCCGGCCGCGCGCAGCACGAGGCTGCTTATCAGCTCCGCGCCCAGGCCCATTCCGCCGTTTGAGGACGGCTCGAACTTGATGATGAAGCGCCGGCCGGATGAGTCCCTGACGAACATCCGCGGCGTGCTCCCCTGGGTCTTGGCGGCCAGCACCTCGATCCTGCCCGAGCCGGCCATGTCGAAGCCGGGCATGAGGGCCGCGATCTGCGCGGGCGGAAGATCACGGCGGCCGAGGCGGTTTGTGAACCAGCTGGAGTCGGCCACCTCGTCGAAGTTGTTGACGTTGAGCGCCTCGACCCTGCCGCCTACCGCCGACTGCATCGTCGACTGGATGCCCCCCGTGACCGCCATCAGCTCCTCGGTCTCCCTCAGCGTCACGCTGTCTATGGTGGAGAGCTCGATCGCCCTCTCGCTTTTTGCCGGCATCTCTATCGGCGCGCGGTCCTCATCGGCCACCCATCGATAGGGAGGATAGAGCAGCGGCCCCCTGGGCACGCATGCGCACAGAAGGAGGGCCGCAGCGGAGACAGCCGCTGTGAAGTGCGCTCTCATATGGACATCGTCATCCCGAGCATCAGGTTGACCCCCTCGCCGCCGTACGCGGCCCTGAACTTAAGAAGCGTGATGCGGAAGAGCTTGAGGTTCATGCCGCCCCCCGCGGAGTACTTCCAGCTGTCGAACGAGAAGTCGGAGAGCCCGTCGAAGACCCTGCCCGTGTCCGCGAACACGATCCCCTCCACCATCCTCGAGACCGGGAAGAGATACTCGAAGTTGAAGAGCATGCTCGAGGTGTCGCGGAAGCGGCCCCGCTTGAATCCGCGCAGCGGGGACCTGTAGTCAAGGACCGCGAGCCTGTAGAACGGCACCTGGTCGCCGCCGAAGGCCTGCTCGAGGACCATGTTGTAGCGGGCCACGAAGACGTGTCCGAGCTTCCACATGGGGAAGTAATGCTCGGCGTCGAACGTGAGCGCCCCGTAGCTCAACTGCCTGCTGTTCAGGCACTGGTTCCAGGCCAGCGCCAGCTTCTGGAGGCCTCCCCGCCGGGGCCTGCGCCTGTCATCCAGAGTGGAGTGTCCGACGCCCAGGCCGAACTTGAGGTGGGTGAGCCAGCGGTCGTAGCCCGGCAGGCTCGCCGCGCCGAAGGTCGTCTCCACGGAGGGATAGCCGCCGTAGGTGCTGGGGCCGGTGAGCGCGGACATGAGGCCCAGGCTCGCCCCGATCTCCACGCCATGGCCCAGTCCCATCCTCAGCTGGCCCTCCCACCGTATGTCGTCGATCTCGTAGCGGGAGTGATCGTCCCTCGGCGTGTCGCTCCCCTTCCCGTAGTAATCTGCGTTGGTCACGCGGTCCCATTCGATCCCCGTCCAGAACGAGACCGGCCTGTCCCAGAGGGAGAACACCTCGTCCCTGGCGAGGCTCGCCTCAGCGTGCTGGGTGAGGCTGATGTTGATGGTGTAGCTCGCGCCGAGGACATATTGCTCTCCGAAGAGATCCCTGTGCTTGAACCCCGCGCCGCCGCCGAAGTTGTCGCCTGCCCCCCAGTTGATTATGGGGTAGACCCACATCGTGTGCTCTTTGTTGGAGAGAAATTCTGCCGTCCTCTCGAATACCCGCTTTCGCTCCATGAGGGCCATGCCCTCTGAGATGGGGAAGAGCGCGACCTTGAACGCGTAGGCAGGCAGCTCCAGCGGGAAGAGCGCGGCCCGCTTCGCATAGTAGCTCCCGGGGGGCCTGATCTCCACCTCAGGATCGGCGCCCCCGTCGGCCTGCGCGCAGAGGGCGCACGGATGGAGACAGAGGCACGCGATGACCGCTGCGAGGAAAAATCGCCGCAAATCCCCCCCTTGGAACGGATGCGCGGCGCGCCCAGGCGAGGGCGCCGCAGGGCAAGGTCTATGAAATCGCATGCCCGTTTGCAACATGATTACCCCTCATGTCCGGTTGACTCGCCGGCGAATCGGCCATAAAAGGCTGTCTGTCCGGGAGGGAGATGGATCCGAAGGCCCTGGCCGCATCGGCACTCATAGTCGTGGACATGCAGCGCTATTTTCTGGAGCGCGGCGCGCAGGCATATCTTCGCCCTCCGCGCGATCTCGTGCCCAACGTGCTGGGCCTCGTCTCGGCGTTCAGGGGAGCGGGCAGGCCTGTGGCGTTCACCAGGCACGCCCACCTCAAGAAAGATCCGGCCGGCCAGATGGGCAGGTGGTGGGGAGGAAAGCTCCCGAGACTCGGGGACCCGCAGTCCGAGCTGATCGAAGATCTCGCCCCCGCGAGGGGGGAGCCGGTGATCGTAAAGCAGCGCTACAGCGCGCTGGAGCGAACGCGCCTGGAGGCGTGGCTGAGAAAGAGGAGGGTCGACACCCTGGTCATCTGCGGGGTGATGACCAACCTCTGCGTCGAGACAACGGCACGCCACGCCTTCATGAGGGAGTTTCAGCCGGTGGTGGTCGGCGACGCCTGCGCTGCGGGCAGCGCCGAGTTCCAGAGCGCCTCGCTCGCCAACCTGGCGTACGGCTTCGCGCTCATCGCGACCGCGCGAGAAGTGATCTCGTCGATGAGGAGGCGCCCGTGACCGGACCTCAACAGGCGATCGACTGCCTGATAGTTGGCGCCGGCCCTGCGGGGCTCGCGGCGGCCCTCGAGGCGTCGAGGCAGGGGCTGTCGGCGGAGGTCTACGAGGCTGCGCGCCCCGGCGGCCAGGCCCTGGCCGCGAACCTCGTCGAGAACTTCCCCGGATTCCCCGGCGGCATCGCCGGCAGGGAGCTGATGAAGAGTTGGGTCGAGCACGTCGACGCCCGCGGGATCCGGATCGTCCTCGACCGCGTGGAGAGCCTGGCGAAAGACGACGGCCTCTTCGTAGCCGCAGCGGGCAGGCGCGAGGCCCGCGCCAGGACCGCGATCGTGGCTGTGGGGCTGGTCCCCAAGAGCCTCAGCATCCCGGGCGAGCGCGAGCTCACCGGCCGCAGGCTCTTCTCCTACGTGGACCCGACCACCCTCGTGCACTCGGACAAGCGGGTCGCGATAATCGGCGGCGGAGACGTGGCCTTCGACATGGCGCTGGGCTTCGCCAACAGAGCGAAATCGGTGATGATCGTGATGCGCGGAGGCTCGCCGAAGTGCGCCCGCCCCCTGCTGGAGCGCGCGGTCGACGCCGACATCGAAATCGTGTCGGGCCACGAGGTGATGTCCCTCTCCGAGGACAGCTACGGCGCGAAGATGGCCCTGTCCTGCGGCGCCGAGTCGAGGCAGATCGAGGCGGACATCATAGTGAGCTGCATAGGAAAGGAACCGATGGTGGATTTTCTGGACCGCTCCATCGCCAGGGGCGCCCCCGGCCTCTTCATAGCGGGCGATCTGAGGCACGGCAGGCAGTGCCACATATCGATGGCGGCGGGAGACGGCACCGCCGCAGTGCTCGCCGCAGCGGAATATTTGAAAACCGTGACTCGTGACTAGTGACTGGTGACTGGCGGAAGAATCATGGAAATCATATCAAGACAGGGAGATCCTAATCTCGCCGAGGTTTTCGTCGCGCGCTTCCGCGACGACGCGAAGCTTCTGGCGGAGTTCGTGGACGCGCGCGATCCGGAGCGTGACCCGGGCTACAAGTGGGTCATCGTCGTCTCGTCTCAGTTCGGCTGCCCGATCGGCTGCCCCATGTGCGACGCCGGCGGCGACTACAGGGGGGATCTGACGAAGGAGGAGATCCTCGCGCAGATCGATGCGGTGGTGGCGCGGCACCCTGCGGCAAGGCTCAGGGACGCGGCCAAGTTCAAGGTCCAGTTCGCGCGCATGGGGGAGCCGGCGCTGAACCCGGCGGTCCTCGACGCGCTGGAGGTGCTGCCGTCGCGCTATTTAGCCCCTGGCCTCATACCCTGCATAGCCACCATGGCGCCGGCGAACGCAGGGGAGTGGTTCGAGCGGCTGCTCGCGATAAGGCACGGGATGTACGCAGATGGCGAGTTTCAGCTCCAGATCTCCCTCAACTCCACCGACGGCGCGGCGCGCGACCGGCTCATGCCCTGGCCCAAGATGTCGTTCGCGAGCATCGCGGAGTACGCGCGGCAATTCCACGAGGCAGGAACCCGCAAGGTCGCGCTCAACTTCGCCCTGACCGAGGGGGTGCCGGTGGACCCGGGTGCGATAGCGGGGCACTTCGACCCTGCCTCCGCATGCGTGAAGATAACTCCGCTCAACCCCACCGCCCGCTCCGCCGAGACCGGGCTGGCCACAGCGCTCCCCCCTCATGCCCCCGAGGAGGCGGAAAAGCTGTGCGACGAGCTGGGCCGCCTGGGCTTCGACGTGATCCTCTCCATAGGAGACGTCCGCGAGAACGAGATCGGCTCGAACTGCGGGATGGCGGTGAGGAAACTCCGTGACTCGTGACTCGTGACTCGTCCGTCGGATTTTAAATCCGTTGCCCCTGCAGCGCGCTTCTGCTAAATTCTTATAAACAAAAATCGAGGTCATACAACCTATGGAAATAATTGGAGCTTCTTTTGCCCTCCCCATGACCAACGGCGGGCCCGTGGTGAAGGACGGCGCCATAGCGGTGGAGCTGGGGCGGATCCACGCATTCGGCACGAGGGAAGATCTCACCGGGAGATATCCTGACGCACAGCTGAAGGAGTTCCCGGACGGCATACTCATGCCCGGCCTCGTCTCCGGCCACTGCCACCTCGACCTGGTCTCCCTCTACAACCCGGTCTTCGCTTCGAGCGACGATTCCATAGCGGAGGAGCCCACCGACTTCGTATCCATGCTCACCGACCAGATCGACTTCCGGCACGACGCGAAGCCGGACCAGGTGATCGAGGGGATCCAGCGCGGCATAACGAGGCTCATCGAGACCGGCGTCACCTGCGCCGGCGACATGACCAATTTCGAGGGCACCTTCAAGCTCCTGCGCGAGACCGGGCTGCGCGCCGTGGTCTTCCCGGAGGTGCTCGCCGGCCGCGGCGAGGCCGCCCAGCAGAAGTTCGAGGTGGCGCTCGCGCTCATCGAGAAGTACACCGACGCGACGCACGACCGCATAAGAGTGGGCCTCGGCCCCTACGCGCCTTACCTGCTCTCCCGCAACCTGCTCAGGATAATCAGCCGTCACGCGCGCGACGCGTCGATACCGGTGATGATCCACGCGGCAGAGTCGTTCGCGGAGATGGAGTTCTTCTTCGACTCGCAGGGGCCGATCGCGAACGAGATATGGCCCGCGCTCGGCTGGAGCGAGCTCCCGCCCGCGCAGCGCAAGACGCCGGTCGCGTACCTGGCCGACATAGGCTTCTTCGAGGCGCCCACCACGATAGTCGGAGGCCTGCAGCTGTCGGCAAAGGATTTCCCGCTGCTCGCCAGGCACCTCGTCCGCGTGGTATGGTGCCCCTCCATGAACAGGCTCATGAAGCACGGCCAGTTCCCCTACTCAAAGCTCTCCGATCACGGCATCCCCATCGGCATAGGCACAGAGACGTGGGTGGGGCAGCTGGGCTTCAACATGTGGGAGGAGATGAGGCTGGCCACCACCGAGGGGGCTAACCCGCCGCCCACGCCAACGGAGGTGCTGCGCATGGCCACCGTAGGCGGGGCGAGGGCCCTGGGGCTCGACCACCTCATCGGGACGCTCGAGGATGGCAAGAAGGCGGACTTCATCGTGGTCAACGCGCCCAGATGGGCCGAGGGCGAGCCGCCGGAGCGCCTCTACAACAAGCTCGTCGCCGAGACCGAGCCGCAGCACGTCCGCTTCGTCGCGGTGGGCGGCGGCATACTCAAATCGACCTGAGAAGAACGCCATCACCGGCCGCACTTGACTCTGCAGGCATACCCCGGCTACACCCCTTCATGAGGGAGGCGATGATGAAGAGCTTTCTAGAACTGGCGAAGGCGCGCACCAGCGTGCGCAGCTACCGGCCCGATCCGATGCCGGAGGAGGACCTCATGAGGGTCCTCGAGGCGGGGAGGCTTGCCCCCTCGGGAAACAACGCTCAGCCCTGGCGCTTCATCGTGGTGCGGGACGCAGGCATGAAGTTCAGGTTGTGCGAGGTATCGGGCGACCAGCGATGGATCGTCGAGGCGCCGGTGGTGATCGCGGTCGTGGCAGACCCCGAGGCCAAGCTCGCACAGAAGGACAGGGAGAGCTTCCGCTCCCTCGACTCGGCCCACAGGGGCACCCTGCTCGTCAAGGCGGTGCGGGACGCGGCGATCGCGGCCGACCACATCGTCATGGCGGCGACCGACCTGGGGTACGGGAGCTGCTGGGTCGCCATGTACGAGCAGGAAGCCATAAGGCCTGTTCTCGCGGTGCCCGATCACTGCTTTGTGGCTGCCCTCATCACCCTGGGCAGGGCCGCGGAGTCGCCCGAGCCGGGCAGCCGCATCCCCCTGGCGGAGCTCACATTCGACGAGAGGTACGGCAGGCGGACGGAAATCTGCCGCGAGTGAGATGCCCAAAAAGGAAGCATCGGACATAAAGGTCGTGGCCAAGAACCGCAAGGCCTTCCACGAGTTCTTCATCGAGGACAGGATGGAGGCGGGGCTCGTGCTCCAGGGCAGCGAGGTGAAGAGCCTGCGCGACGGCAAGGGATCGCTCTCCGACGCGTACGCCATGATAAAGGGGGGCGAGGCGTGGCTCGTGGGCGCCCACATCGCGCAGTACGCGCCCGCCTCGTACGCGAACCACGAGCCCAAGCGCACGCGAAAGCTCCTGCTGCACTCGCGCGAGATACTCAAGCTCCTGGGCACGCTCCGGCAGAAGGGCTACACCATGGTGCCTCTTATGCTCTACTTCAGGAAGGGGCGCGCGAAGGTCGAGCTGGGGCTGGCCCGCGGCAAGCGCAAGTACGACAAACGGGCGGCCATCAGGGACCGCGAGTCGAAACGCGAGTTATCCCGGGCGGTTAGACGCAAGCCGCACGATTGATATTGTGGTATAATTGAATGGGAAGAGATGACATGCTGTAAGTGGCTTCGGGGCCGGTCAGCGGGGCGTGGATGCATGTTTCGCTACGGCTCGCTCACTCAGACGCCGTTCGCTCGCCTGCGTCTCTTCGCCGCGGGCGTCACAGGGCTTCTGATTCGCGGCGAATTCACACGCCGCTCAACATGCATCCACGCCCCGCCGCCACCCGAAGCAGCCGCAGGCTCTTTGACAACTCAATAGGTGGAGCTCCCGCCAGCTGTATGAACTGCAGTGGAGACCTCCTCCGGACATATGCCTATTCGGCTTCGGGTGACGCCGGATAGGGGGACCCAATTTCGCCAGCAGGCTTTTCAATGATATGCCAAAAGTACAGAGCCGACTAAGCCGATGCCGAAATTGGGGGAAAATCCGGCGGCAGGACCCGAAGCACAGTCATCATATGGCGGGCGGGGGCGAAACAGATTTCGACGCGGAATGTGGAGTGCGCGCTGCATGCCGACCCGTCATCGAGTCGTAAAACCGATGGCACAACACTGAAATGCCGAGCCTATGGCTCTTGCTGCCTAATATAGGGTAGCACGTCGACCGGCTGACGCCCGCTGGGCCGGAAGACGCCGCTAGCGGGCTGGCCGTCCCGAGTCCTCCCCGGCGAGGGGCGGCGAGACACAGCGGGGATAGCTTGAGGGGGATCCTTTCCCCGGGAGCCTTCTCGAGCGAAACTCAAAACAGGGAATAAGCATGTAGATGCGTTCACAAAGCCTCCGCGGACGAGGGTGCGATCAAAGGTCGCCCCGGGAAGCAATTCCCGGTGATAAAATCCGGCTTACATCAGGGAAACCCTAATTCCTCTTGATAAGTGAACGAAGATGCATCGATGTTCAAGATGAACGGGCAATCCTGAGGGGTCGTAAAAGGCCCTGCAGAGACTGAAATGATAGGAGGTGCTGTCGTGAATTCACGGCAAATCTAGGCCTCCTATAATACGCCGGACTCCCAGAATAGGGATGAAGAGATAGTCCATGCCGCCGTGAAAACGGCGGGTTACATGTCCCTCCGCCTCCACCAGAGAAACGGCCCCTCAAGGGGCCGTTTTTTTATCTGCCAAAGCCAGGGGAGTTGGTTTCAGGCAAGCGTCCTCAGAGGTCCTGGCCCTTGTGGTGCCGGTAGGCGATCACGGTCGCCTTCTCGAGCGTCACGAGCCCCTCATCGATCATGGGGTCGATGATCCTGAGAAACGCCCCGATCCGCTCAGGCCGGTCCACGATCTCGACTATGACGGGCAGATCCTCGGAGAGCCTCAGGATCTTCGCCGTGTGCATGCGGCTGTCGGCGCCGAAACCCATGAGCCCCCTTATCACCGTGGCCCCGGCGAGCCCCTCTTTGCGGGCAAGCTCCACGATCGCCTCGTACAGAGGCTTGCCGTCGGAGCGGTCGCTCTCGCCGATGAAGATGCGAAGCAGCTGGGCCTCTGAAGGCAGGTGCATGGCTAACCCCCTCTCAAGCTGCGGACGAGCATCATGCCCGCCGCGACGCAGACTATGCCGATGACGTTCTGCAGCGCCACGTTCTTCAGCGCGGCCGCAAACTCGGCAGCACGAACGAGCTCTGCCGATTCAAGCATGAAGGTCGAAAATGTGGTGAATGCGCCGAAGAACCCTATGAAGATGATGACTCGGGTCTGGCCGCTGAGAGTTGCGAATCCCTCGGACAGAGTCCACAGGGCCCCGGCCGCGAAACACCCTGCGACGTTGACGACCAGCGTGCCCCATGGGAAGGCGCTGTCCAAAAACCTGTGCACGGCGCCGGAGAGGCCGTATCTGCAGAGCGTGCCTGCGCCACCCGCCACAGCAAGCCAAAGGAGTTTTTGAAACATGACGCCTCCCGAACCGGCCGGCGCTTTGCGCCGGCGCAACAGGAGTCATCAGCCGTGGAGCGGCGGTTGAGGGGGACTCCATCCCCGCCGGATTTTCAAAGGTACCGTTACCAGACGAGAGTCGATCCCTCAAGGGGTAATTGCGTGCCTCTCAAAATCCCTCTTGAGATTTTATCGCATTGAAGCTACGGAACGCCCACGTCATCATGGAGGACCGCATGTTCGGATTCGGATGGCCCAATTCCCCCAAGGCGATGCTCGAGGCGCGCTACAAGGCGCACGTGAAGTGCGACGTGGACTTCATCGTCGCCAGCTGCCACCCGGACATACGCCGCAAGCAGGACCGCAGGGAGATCGAGCGCTGGTCGAAGGAGTCGAAGTGGCAGGGCCTCACGATCGAGGAGCACTCGGAGGAGGGCGACGTGGGCTTCGTGCGCTTCACCTGCCGCTACGAATCGGGCGGGCAGGAGGTGGAGCACAAGGAGATAGCGGAGTTCCGCAAGGCGGACGACGGCAAGTGGTACTACTACGATTCGAAGAAGCCGAACACCACGGTCCACAGGGAGGCGCCCAAGATCGGCCGCAACGACCCCTGCCCGTGCGGCTCGGGCAAGAAGTACAAGAAGTGCTGCGGCAAATAGCTCCGGGTCCCTGCCTGCCGGCAGGCAGGCCGGTTCGGGCCGGG
>JAFGMW010000086.1 GCA_016927275.1 Pseudomonadota bacterium | reverse complement strand
GCTGAGAAGCTGAGAAGCTGAGAAGCTGAGAAGCTGAGAGACCATGGGCGAGAACCTGATAGAGATAAGAGATCTGCACAAGCGCTTCCCGGTCACGGGCGGCATCCTCGGCCGCGAGGTCGCGGCGATCCACGCTGTGCGCGGGGTTTCGCTCGAGATCGCGCGAGGCGAAACGCTGGGCCTGGTGGGCGAGAGCGGCTGCGGAAAGTCCACGCTCGGGCAGATGATGCTCAGGCTCCTCTCACCCGACGAGGGGAGGATCGTGTTCGACGGGCGGGACATCACGCGCCTTTCGCACCGGGAGCTCAGGCCGCTCCGCAGCAGGATGCAGATGATCTTCCAGGACCCGTTCGCATCCCTCAACCCGCGCATGACCGCCGGCGACATCGTGGCGGAGCCGCTCATCGTCAACGGGATCGGGAGCCGGTCGGATCGCGGGGACAGGGTGGTCGAGCTAATGCGGCTCGTGGGGCTTTCAGCCGAGTCCTGCGGGAGATACCCCCACGAGTTCTCCGGAGGGCAGCGCCAGAGGATAGGGATAGCCAGGGCCATCGCGCTCACGCCGAGCTTCATAATAGCGGACGAGCCGGTCTCCGCGCTCGACCTCTCCATACGCGGGGAGATACTCAACCTCCTCTCCGACCTGCGCGAGCGCTTCTCGCTCACATATTTATTCATTGCGCACGACCTCAAGGTGGTGGAGAACATAAGCAGGCGAGTGGCGGTCATGTACCTGGGGAGGATAATGGAGATATTCCCGGCCGATCGCCTCGCGGAGGCCAGGCACCCGTACACGCAGGCGCTGGTCTCGGCGGTGCCTGTGCCCGACCCGGCCCCCACCGCCCGCAGCAGGAGGATGATACTCATGGGCGACGTGCCCTCGCAGATGGCGCCGCCGCCCGGCTGCCCGTTCCATCCCCGGTGCCCGTACGCGGAGAGGGCCTGCGGCGAGGAGGAGCCGCCGCTTTCCGAATACCGGCCCGGGCTCAGCGCGGCGTGCCGGCTCATCGAAAAGATGGAATCCCGCAGGGTGGGGCTTTCGACCCCTGCGTTCTCGGGTGGGACGAAACGGTCCGAATGAGGAGGCGAACATGAAGAGACTGACGACGTGGGTCGTGATCGCGGCGCTGCTTCTGGTCGCAGCGGATGCGGCCGCGAAGGCGAAGGTGCACCGGGCGATAGGGGGGACCAACATCGTGCCGGTCGGCCTCTCGATAGACGCGAGCTACGACCAGCGTTTCGACGGCTTCGTCCCCGGCTACAAGGTGATAAACGTCGCCGTGATAAACCAGTCGTTCAACATCATCTTTCTGAACCCCGAGAAGGACAGGTGGGGCATAAAGCTCGCGGACGGTTCGAAGGCGATCACCGCCATACACGACCTGAGGCGGTCGGCGCCCAAGGCGTGGTCCGAGCTGAACGACAAGAGCAAGGACCTTCTGGCGTATCCGCTGTTCATACCGGTGGGCGCGAGGCAGGTGATCGACCTATTCGTGCCCGAGTCGGTCGACGCGGCGAAGTTCAACGAGCTCACCATCTACATCAAATCGCTGGACACCAAACTTGAGATAATGGCAAGGCAGTGATGGGCATAACCATCGTACAGAGGAGCGACCTGGAGAGGCCAAGGCCGCGCGGCTGCCGCGCGCTGATCCTCGCCGGCGGAGCGATAACCGGCGGCTCCTTCATGGCCGGAGGGCTCAGGGCGCTCAACCGCTACATCGAGGGCGCGGGGGTGGGCGACTTCGACGTGTTCGTGGGGATCAGCTCCGGCAGCATGCTCGCCGCGGCGCTGGCGGCCGGGATCTCGCCCGAGTCCATGATCAAGAGCCTGGACGGCACCTCGAGCCACTTCTCCCAGCTGACCGCGTGGCACTGCTACAGGCCCAACGTCGCTGAGATCGTGTCGAGGCCGCTCAAGTTCTTCCTCCGGGCCGCCATGTGGCTCCCCGGAGGCGTCGTGCGCGTGGCGCAGAGGCACGACGAGTGGAGGCACGGGATACTGGGTTCCGTCTGGCGATTCGTGCTCGACCCCTCGCGCGGGAACTACGACGACATGATGGTCCCGCTCCTTGAGATGCTAGATGCGGGCGATTTCCCTTCTCTGCTCGCGCTGCTCCCGTCGGGGCTCTTCGACAACGGCCCGATCGAGTCCTACTTCCGCGAGAACATAGAGCGCAACAGGCTCACCAACGACTTCTGCGAGGCGGCGCGCATCACCGGCAAGCGGCTCTACATATCGGCGGTGCGGCTCGACGGCGCGCGCAGGGTGGTCTTCGGCGCGGACGAGGAGGACTCGCTCACGATCTCCGAGGCGATACAGGCCTCCACCGCGCTGCCGGGCTTCTACAAACCCGCGCACATAGGCGGGGAGGACTACGTGGACGGAGGGGTGCAGGAGACAGCCAACATCGACACCGCGGTGGAGAAGGGCGCCAAGCTCATCGTCTGCTACAACCCCTTCCGCCCCTACGATCCCGAGCTGTTCGTGAAGGGCATGAGCCGCCGCCGCAGGAGCGGAAAGAGGCTGGCGACCGACGGGATAGCGACCGTGCTCAACCAGATCCTGCGCGCGTTCTTCCACGCGAGGCTCGCTGTGGCGGTGAGGCGCTTCCGTGAGGACCCGTCGTTCGACGGCGACATCATCCTCATCGAGCCCAGGGGAGGGGACGAGGCGTACTTCTCCCTCAACCCCATGCTCCTTCGGAACCGCATAGCTGCGGCGAAGCTCGGCTTCGAGTCGGTGCGCGCCTCGATCGGTGAGAACTTCGACGGCATCTCGAGGATCATGGCGGCCCACGGGATCAGGATGAACAGGTCAAAGGTCGACGAGGAGTACACGAGGATCACCCGGCCGGGCGTGAGCGAGCGGGAGATACAGAGGCTCCTCGAGGGGCGCGAGATCAAGGCGAAGCGCGAGAAGCATGGCGGGAGCACGCCAGTCACGAGTCACGAGTCACGAGTCACGAAGAAGGCCAAGTTAAAGAAAAGGAAGACGAGGTGAGAAAGCAGCTGGACATATTCGCAGGCGGCGAGTCGGAGCCCGTGACAAAGGCAGGCAAGGGTCCTGTCGCCGGAAAGAAGAGATCTCCATCGAAGCGACGCCGCGAGGTGAAGAAGGCGCCGATGATCGTGGACTCGTATGACTCCGGGACCCGGAACTCGGCACTCGGGACTCGGGAACAGCGGGTCGATATCCCTCCTGTCTCGTCTGAATCCCGAATCCCGGGTCCCGATTCCCGATTCCCCAATTCCGACCTTCCCCACATCCACACAATCTCCGAGCTCACCGAACTGATCAAGGGCCGGCTCGAGCGCGAGTTCGCAGAGGTCTGGGTCACGGGCGAGGTGACCGACTTCAAAGGCCGCAAGGGGCCGCATCTCTATTTCACGCTCAAGGACGAGCGCAGCCAGATCAGGGCGATAATCTGGGGTGCAGGCGGCAGGCTCCCCTTCGAGATCGAGGACGGTCAGAAGCTCGTCTGCCGCGGCAGCCTCAACGTCTATGCGCCGAAGGGGAATTACTCGCTCATCGTCGACCCCGAGCACTGCGAGCCGGAGGGGCTGGGCGCGCTCAAGCTCGCCTTCGAGCAGCTCAAGAAGAGTCTCGCGGCCGAGGGGCTCTTCGACGCGGCCCGCAAGCGGCCGATACCGTACCTGCCGCGCCGCATCGGCATCGTCACCGCGCCTGCCGGCGCTGCGATCCGCGACCTCATCCACGTGCTCACGCGGCGCCACCCCGGCGTCGGGATACTCCTGCACCCTGCGCGCGTGCAGGGTGAGGGCGCGGCGGCCGAGATCGCGGCCGCGATCGAGAATTTGAACCGCATGGGCGGGCTCGACGTGCTGATCGTGGGCCGCGGCGGCGGCTCGATCGAGGATCTGTGGTGCTTCAACGAGGAGATAGTGGCGCGAGCGATCGCTGCCTCGAAGGTCCCGGTGATCTCCGCGGTCGGCCACGAGATAGATTACACGATCGCCGACTTCGTCGCCGACCTGCGCGCGGCCACCCCTTCCGCCGCGGCCGAGCTCGCGGTCCCGGTGCGCTCTGAGCTCCTCGCCGCGGTCCGCGACCTGCGCGCCAGGCTCGAGCAGGGGCTCACGAGGTTCCTCGAGAGAAAGCACCTCGAGCTCAAGAGGGCCGAGGGGAGGCTCGCCGACCCCACCCGCCGCTTCCCCGATCTCATCCAGCGCATCGACGGCCTTCGCGAGCGGCTGATAAACTCCCTCGGCGTCAAGGTCCGCTGGCTCGATCAGCACCTGGCGAAGCTGGCCTCGAACCTCGACCACCTCTCGCCGCTGGGCGTGCTCGCCAAGGGCTACGCGGTTGTGCAGGGCCCCGACGGCTTGGCAGTCCGCGATGCCGCAAAGCTCAAGAAGGGCGATTCCCTCGGCATCCGCTTCCACAGGGGCTCCGCCAGCGCCAAGGTCACGAAAATCAACTAGCGCCACAGGCGGAATAAGCATCCTGCGCCGGCTCCCGCGAAAAACAGGGATGTCCCTTTTTCCGATGACGCTGTAAAAAGGGCACCCTG
>JAFGMW010000085.1 GCA_016927275.1 Pseudomonadota bacterium | reverse complement strand
TCTAATACAATATCTATTATTTAACCAATACACCTTCCAACATAAGGAGCTTTCTTTTCAACGTGGGGCCGCCGGAGAAGCCTCCCAGCGTCCCGCTGCCGGCGATCACGCGGTGGCAGGGGATGAGAAGCGGCAGGGGATTGGCGCCGCAGGCGCTCGCCGCGGCACGGGCCGCGCGCGGCCTGCCCGCCTTCTTTGCCAGCCACGCGTAGCTGCGGGTCTGGCCGCGCGGGATGGTCGCGATCGCGCGCCAGACCCTCTTTTGAAACTCGGTGCCCCGCAGGTCGAGCGCCCCCTTGAACGTGAATCCGCTCCCCATGTCGATCGCATGAAAGAACTTGCGAAACCTCTCGGCGTCCCGGACGATTTTCGCATCGCGCGGCAGGCGGTGGAGGAGGGCCTTCATTCCCCCTGAGAGGGATATGATCAAAAGGCCTTTCTTTGATCTCGCGGCCCATATCCGGCCAACGCCCCGCACCGTGTGTCCCTCGATCCAGATAATTTGCATACTGATGTCATTAGTCTCACGCTGCTCACATGTCAAAATCCTGACTCATATCGCCTGATATTATTCCGTTTTGAGAACTCTTACCGAATTGAGAGGCCCCCCGTCCGAATCGCACCTTAATTAATGTTAATTTACAGCACCTTATGAACCGCTCCCCCGAGGCTCGATGGCACAGTATCTGCAATAAAATGCGCGGGGAGGATAAACTTGGGGGGGTCGGGATGAGAGATATCGAGAAAAAGAGACAGCCGATGGCTGCAGAGGGAGGCGGCAACGAGCACAAGCCGTCCTCTCTGGATCTCATTCGCATGATGGGCGGCCGTTCGAGGCACGTGGGGCGCGGGCCCCGGCGCATGCCGGACAGCGTGATCGCGGTATCCAGGGACCGGGTCACATACACCTTCATCATGGAAAACGAGGTCGCCTCCATACACTTCGACAGCCGCAGGGGGGAGATCTTCTTCAGTGGCCACAACATCCGGAACCTGAAACTGAGCCACGCCCAGACGAAGGCCCTGAAGGCCATGACGGTGGTCCTGGCCGAGGATAAGGCGGGAAAAGAACTTCTTTCCGCCTATTCCGCAACTTTGGATAGGCTCCTTGCCGATAAATAGAGCAGGGGGCGAGTGCGCGCATCGGATTGCGAGTGAGATGATAAGCGATTTCAAAAGGTTATCGGAGCTCACCAGAAAGATCACAGGCCGCGGGGAGCGCGCAGAGCGCATGCACTCCACCGACCTGCCTCTCGACCATCAGCTCACCTTCAGTCCCGAACCGGACCAGCGCTGGACCTATGATCCGGGCATGGGCGTGTGCGTGAACGACACCGATGTGCGGGAACTCGTGCACGACAACCCGAACGACGTGGGCATGCTCTGCGGTCTGTCCCACGGTCTGTACAGGTACCAGCAGTTCGTGTGGTCCAAGGGCGGAAAATCGAACGCGCAGTTCAACGGCGCGGTCAACTCGCTCCAGCACGCGGTGCTCGGCAGGCTTGGAAACATCTACGACACGATCACCGGCGGCATGAGCGTCACGCTCGAGGGAGAGGACCTCTGGCTCAACAACATAAACGTGAGATCGGTGCTCAAGCTCTACGCCCTGAGGCCGACCGACGCCGCTCGATGCTATCTCGAGGGGCTGCGCGACAAAGTGGGCTTGATTCTCTCCCGCAGAAAGACTAGCTCCAAGTACGATGCAGTGCGCGACGAGGCAGCCCGCATCTTCGACGAGATCAACATCGTGCTCTCCGCGGTGCCGAGCTCCGGTCCCCCTCGCCTTTGCGCTTAGCGCAGGCGCCCTCGCAGGATTCCAGATCACGCCGTCTTCGGCATCGCAGCTCTCATTCATGGCCGCGCTGTCTCTGTGCGCCCTTCTCTCCTTCGTCGCGAGAAAAAGGTCCGCAGCGCTCTCGCTCGCGCTCGCCATCGCCGCCGCGTTCTCATTCGGCGCGTGGCGGGCGCAGCTCTCTTCGCGCTCGGCCCTCGCCCCCCTCGGGCTCGCGGGAGGGGGCGCGCCTCTTTTCTGCGAGGGGATCGTGGAGGGCCGGCCGCGCATGAAGGGGTGGGGCGTCTCTTTCGACATGGCGCTTCGCTCCTGCGGCACAACGGAGGACGGGGCGGTGCGGGCGCGCGGGGCCGTGCGCGTGAACGCGAGGTTCGTCCCGGACCGCCTCGCCGACGGCGAGCGGGTGAGGGCGCTTCTCGAGATCAAGAGGCCGCGCGTCTTCCGCAACGCCGGGTCGTTCGATTACGGGCGATACCTCCTCTCGCTCGGGATAGGCGCGGTCGCGACGGCGCGCAGCCCCGTGGCGAGGGTCGAGGCGCGGCCGCGCTGGTCGCCCTCGCGCGCGATGGCTGGCGCGCGCGGCAGGGTGAGCGCCTCGATCGACGCTGCGCTCGACCTTCCCGGGGCGGCGATAGTCAAGGCGCTGGCCATCGGCGACCGCTCCCTCATCACGCCGGAGCTCCGCGACGGGTTCGCCCGCTCGGGGCTCGCCCACCTGCTCGCGCTCTCGGGGCTGCACGTGGGGTACGTGGCGCTCGCGATCTACCTCCTCGTGAGGCTCACCATCGGCCTCGTGCCGCGGCTGGTGAGCCGGATCCCCGCGAGGGCCATGGCCGCATGGGTCACGCTGCCCGCCGTCTGGGGCTACGTCCTCTTCACCGGATGCCCGATCTCCGCCGTGCGCGCGGCGGTCATGCTCTCTGTCTGGCTCGCCGGCGTCATCCTCATGCGCAGGCCCGACGCCATCAACTCGATCGCGATCGCCGTGACGGCGATCGTCGCGGTGTCGCCCGAGTCGGTCCTCTCCGTGTCGTTTCAGCTCTCTGTGGTTGCGGTCGCCGGCATCGCGCTGATCGCGGCGCCGATGATCCGCGCCCTGAAAAAGAGGGGCGAGCAGCCCGGGATCGCGGGCAGGGTCCTGCGCCCCGCGCTCGGCCTCGCGGCGGTCTCGTTCGCGGCGTGCGCGGCCACAGCGCCGCTGGTGGCGTACCACTTCAAGACGTTCACCGCGGTGGGGCTCTTCGCGAACATGCTCGCGGTGCCGCTCACCGGCATCGTGATCGAGCCGCTGGTGCTCGCTGCGACCGCCCTCTCGGCCGCGGCCTCGGGTGCCGCCGTGCCGCTCTGGAAGGGGGCGGGCCTCGCGGCCGGTTGGCTGATCGGCATGGCCTCGTTCTCGTCGGAGGCCGGCGCGCCGCTCATCGGCAGGTGGGCCCCGTCGGTCGCGGAGCTCGCGCTGGCCTACGCCGCGCTGTGCTGCGCCGCCATGTGGAAGAGGTTGCCCTGGAGGGCGGTCCTGGTATCATCGCTGGCCATCGCCATGTTCACCGACGTCCTCTACTACAAGGCTCTCCCCGCCTTCGACCGCAGGCTCACGGTCACGTTCTTCGACGTGGGACAGGGCGACTCTGCGCTCGTGCGGTTTCCCGGCGGGGAGACGCTCCTCATCGACGGCGGGGGACTCAAGCGCTCCTCCATCGACGTGGGGAAAGAGGTGATCGCGCCCGCGCTGCTCTGCATGGGCGTGCGCAGGATCGACCGCGTCCTGCTGTCGCACCCCCACTACGACCACTACGCGGGGCTCGCATCGGTTCTCCGCGAGTTCGGCCCGGCGAAGGTCTGGACCAGCGGCCTCGATGCGCCGCAGAGCGAGGAGGCGGAGTGGGGCGCCTTTCTGGCCGCGGTGCGCGAGTCGGGATCGTCTCTGGAGATGGTCGGTGAGGGGGGCGTTGAGATGGAATCGGGAGGGGCGACGATCGCGATCGAACCGGCGCCCGACTCCGGCTCCGACGACTTCAACGACACGTCGCTCGTGGCCAGGCTCTCGTTCGGCCGCCGCTCGTTCCTTTTCATGGGCGATCTCACCGGCCGCGGAGAGCGCGCGCTCCTCACCTCGATGATGCCGCTCGAATCGAGCGTGCTCAAGGTCGGACACCACGGGAGCGCCGACGCCTCCTCGGCCGATTTCCTCGCCGCGGTGCGGCCCGAGGTGGCGGTGGTCTCCGCCGGCATGGGGAATCCCTACGGATTCCCCCACAGGGACGCGCTCGCGAGGCTCGAGGCTGCGGCGGGCCGCGTCATGCGCACCGACGAGCACGGCGCGGTCGCGGTATCGACCGACGGAGAGGATCTCAGGGTGTCTTCTTTTTCAGGGGGCGGGGGCTGAGCCCTGTGCCGCGAGCTCCCACGACACGAACTTCCAGCCGAACGGGCCCTTCTGGAGCGTGGCGTGAATGCGCTGAACCTGGCCGTCTGCCAGGGTGAGGAACGAGTCCACGGCCACCAGGTGTTTTCGGATCTCGTCGGTGCCGGTGACCTCCACGTCCCTGACCTTGCTTTTGCCGTACACGGTGGTCGGGTATTTTTTCCCGTACTTCTTGAAGTAGCTCCTTATCACCTTCTGGCTGGTTTTGGGCTCGGGGGTGCGCGCGCAGCCCGCGACGAAAAACGCCGCGAGCACGATGAGCGCCGATATCCTGAGGGTCCGATTCATTTCGCCGCTTGCTAACACGCAGAATTGACTCGTGCAACTGTCATTTCTCGCCGTCTTTGGCTGTCCTTAGTAATGCAGTTGCGAAGAGGTCAGGGCGCGCAGATCGTGCCCCACACTCGTTGCGGGGCCTTTTTTGGGGTGCACAGTTTCCGGGCACGGTGCTGCGTTTTTGTGCACCTCTGACTGTCCCTTGTATTGAACAAGATTTGTAACTCGACAATATTCAATCGAAATTTATTGCCTGTGGATAAGCCCTCTCTCGGCATGACTCTTGCTTATAGAAAATCCGAGTCGTGCATTGACAGCGCACCTGCGCTCGCATAGACGAGGGAGGCTTCATGAGGAACAAAAGGCGGGCTGGAAAGATCGAAGAGAACGGCAAAGGCAAGGTTGACACGCCGATCAGCGGACTTGGCGAAAAGGACACGATAATGCACTACAATGCGGTGTTGATCGAAGAACTCAAGGACCAGATGAAGGTGGTCATGGAGTATGTCGCGCTGATTGCAGCGCGGCTTGATAACATGGACCAGAGGCTTGACAGCATGGACCAGAGGCTTGACAGCATGGACCAGAGGCTTGACAGCATGGACCAGAGGCTTGACAGCATGGACCAGAGGCTTGGTGCTATCGAAGTCAGGGTCGAGAGGCTTGAGGGCAGGATGGAGAGGCTCGAGGTTGCTGTCCTGGAGCTGAGGCAAGAATTGAAGGCCCAAGGAGAGGAATTGAGGAGTCACAAGCAGGAACACAGGTATGTGCAGTAAAGAAGATCGGCAAGTCGGGTTTGAGGCCCCGCAGTCGCGGGGCCTTCTTGTTATCTTACAGGGATCTTGAGCGTCTGGCCGCGGTGCACGCCTCGGCCGATGCGGTTCTGCTTCATGATCTCGGCCGGGGTCACCCCGTAGATGTCGGCTATGGAGGCCATGGTCTCGCCGTCCTGCACCACGTGGTGCACCGGGCCGCGCCTGCTCTTCGTGGCGCGCGAGGCCAGCGAGATGAAAAACTCGCCCTTGCCCTCGGGCACCCTCACCGCCGTGCCCGCGGGCACGAGGCGCACGCCCTCCATCGCCCTGCGGCTGAACATCGGGTTGAGCTCGGCCATCAGGTCGAAGGGAATGCGCGTCATCTCAGCCATCTGCGGCAGTGAGACGTGGTAGTCGACCGAGACCTCCTCGTAGCGAAGGGGCTCGTCAAATTTTATGTTGCCGAAGTGGCGCTCGTGGTGCTCGACCACGTCGTATGCGGCCAGAAACTCGAGGAAGAAGTTGCGCGACGCGAAGGCGTAGCCCGGGTGCTTGAACTCGCGCATGATCCTCGCTATGTCGCGCGTGCCGAGCTGCGCCACCGCCTGGGCGATCCTGCCGCGGCCCGCGTTGTAGGCGTTGATCGCCAGCGGCCAGCTGCCGAGCTCCCGGTAATTCTGCGCCAGGAGCCTCGCCGCCGCGTGCGTCGAGGCGATCGGGTCGTTTCTCTCGTCGTAGATCTCGTTGATACGGAGGAAGCGCTTTCCGGTCCCGCGCATGAACTGCCAGATGCCGGAGGCGCCCGCCGAGCTGCGCGCCTGCGTCATGAACATCGACTCCACGAAGATGAGGCGCGTGAGCTCGACCGGCAGCCCGTGCGCCGCAAATATCCTCTCTATCTCGCCCATGTAGCGGTTGGAGTAGGCCAGCCCCGCGATGAACTTGTCGCTCTGCCCGAGCTGCCCCCTCACCCCGTCCTCGCGCGCCGCCCGTTTGAACCTGTCCGGCTCGTTCACCCCGGCGAAGAGCCCCTTGATCCTCATCTCCTCGCTCGAGAGGGTGGAGTCGACCGGCGAGGTGGCGAGCTTCTCGAGCACCGCCACTATCGCGTCCCTGCGCCCGTCGACCCGGTTCTTGCGCATGTGCTCCCGCTCGATGTCGTTTATCCTCGGGTTCCGCTCGATGTCGCCGAGGTCCACCACGTCGTAGACGATCCCGAGATGACGGGGGTGGTGCAGGACCACGAAGTTTTTGTCGTAGCGGGAGTAGATGTCGCGCCAGAAGGCGACGTCCGCCTCGAATCCGTCGGGAGTGGCCAGCCACGCCATCCTGCGCCTGCCGGAGGCGCTGTCGATCGCCGCCGGCGCCCCCAGGGCGATGCTCGACTGCGGGTGAACGACCAGCCTGGTTTTCCCGCTCGCCTTTCCCTGCCGGGCTGCCTCTTCGAAGGCGGGCGAGTCCCCGTAGGGGTCGCCCGGCGCGAGGTCCGACTCCTCGGGTGCCGCCATCGGCGATGCGGCGGCCTGCGGCCGGTCGTACGCGAGCATGCTCTCCTCGCCGCCGTCGTCTATGGCGACCCCCGCGCCTCCCGCGCCCTCCATCTCGTCGATCTCCGGCGGCGGCGCTTCCCCCGGCTGTCCCTGGAGGCCCCCAGCCGGCGCGGCCTCGGTCGAGCCCTCGGGCACGAAGCGGGCGAATATCCCCTCGTGCCTGCCACCCTCGGCCCGTTTCCCCCGTGCCGCGAGATCCACGATCGAGGAGATGCCCGCGTGCCGCGCGGCGAGCGTGGGCGCCCCGCCGGCGCGGCTCGTCTGCTGGGGAAGGATGACGAGCGCGAAGCAGGCGAAGCCGGCCGCTATGCAGGCGATGAGCAGCGCCTCGATGATCTTCCTCTCACGGGTCTGTATCATCTCTGTCCCCCCGCTATCGATCTCACCACCTTGAGCTGTGCCTCCTTCGCCGCCCACGGCCCCTTGGGGAGGCCGTTGGCGAGGATGGCGAACGCGGCGAGCCGCCGGTCGGGCATGGGCACGTATCCGGCCAGCGTGCTCACGCCGTCGAGCGTGCCGGTCTTGGCGTAGACGCTTCCCACGAGGTCGGGGGCCATGCGCCCCCACTTCTTCATGGTGCCGTCCACGCCCAGCACGGAGAGCGAC
>JAFGMW010000084.1 GCA_016927275.1 Pseudomonadota bacterium | reverse complement strand
GTCGCCCCCCGCGCGGGGGCGTGGATTGAAACCGGTATACCTTGTCACTAGATCGAAGCTCCTTGAAGTCGCCCCCCGCGCGGGGGCGTGGATTGAAACTTGACCCCTTTTGCGGCAGCGGTGGGGCTCTGTAGTCGCCCCCCGCGCGGGGGCGTGGATTGAAACTTTCCTGGTCGGTCATTGATCCCCCTGGGATAGCGTCGCCCCCCGCGCGGGGGCGTGGATTGAAACAATCGGTCTAAGATCATCTTTTGTGCAAACTGAGTCGCCCCCCGCGCGGGGGCGTGGATTGAAACATGGAGGGGGTTCAACAATTGAGTCGACTTCGGGTGGCGTCGGGTCGGGGCCTGCCTGCCGGTAGCAGGGACCCGAAGCCGAGCGCTTTTTATTTTTTAAGGAGTTTTTTGTAGAGCGCATGGTATTCGCGGGCAGAGCGCTTCCACGAGAAGTCGCACTTCATGGCGTTTCGGATCAGGGCCTTCATGAGGTCGGGCCTTTTGTAGAGGGCGAGCGCCCGGTCGACCGCGCGGGTGAGGGCCACGGGGCCGTATCCGGTGAACTTGAATCCGTTTCCCTTCCGAGATTTCGGATCGAACTCCTCCACGGAGTCGGCGAGCCCCCCGGTCGCGCGCACGATCGGGATCGTGCCGTATCTCAGGCTTATCATCTGGTTGAGGCCGCACGGCTCGTAGAGCGAGGGCATGAGGAAGAAGTCTGAGCCCGCCTCTATGAGGTGCGCGAGCTCTTCGCTGAAGGCGATTGCCAGCCCCAGGCGGTCCTGGTATTTCGCGTGCGCTTCCCTCAGCCGGTCGTGGAACCTCGCCTCGCCGGTCCCCAGTATCGCGAACTGCACCTCCCTCCGCATGAGCGCCGGCAGAGAGTCGACGAAGATGTCCAGCCCTTTCTGCGAGGCCAGCCTGCCTACCATGCCGACGACCGGCATGCCCTCGCGCATGGGGAGCTTGAGCTTCAGGCGCATGGCCTCCTTGCACTCCGATTTGCCCCTCAAGGAGCGCGCGCTGAAGTTCGCCGGTATGAGCCCGTCGACAGCCGGGTCCCAGGCCGAGTAGTCGACCCCGTTGAGTATGCCGGTGAGCGCCTTCCCCTTAGCGGCCAGCGCCGTCTCGAGCCCCATCCCCTGCTCGTGCGTGAGGATCTCCTCCGCGTAACGTTCGCTCACGGTAGTTATGGCGTCGGCGAAGGCGATTCCGCCCTTGAGGAAGTTGACCTTGTCCCAGAACTCGAGCCTGTCGAACGTGAACAGGCTCCAGCCGAGGCCGGTGAGCTCCATGGCGCTCTTCGGGAAGATCCCCTGGTAGCCGAGGTTGTGTATCGTGAGCACGGACTTCGCCTTTTTGAGGGCGCGCTCGCCCGCGTAGATGCTCCTCATGTACACCGGCACGAGCGCCGCCTGCCAGTCGTGGGCGTGCACGATGTCGGGCGAGAGCTTGAGAGCTATCATCGCCTCAACCGCCGCGCGGGCGAAGAAGATGAAGCGCACGGCGTTGTCCGGATAGTCGCCGGCCGGGGTGCCGTACAGGCCCTCCCTGTCGAAGAAAAACGGCTCCGATATGAAATAGAACGTTGCGCCTGACGGGGTCCTGGTTCGCAGGATGCGGGCCTTCATGACCATTGAGCCGACCTTCACATCGACGATGGTGTCGGGCCTGGATGGCGGCTCTGCGCCGAACCCGCCGAGCTCCATCCGCCTTCCGTAGAACGGCATGATGACCGAGACCCTGTCGCCGAGCGAGGCGAGCGCGTTCGGCAGCGCGCCGACCACGTCTGCGAGCCCGCCGGTCTTGGCGAACGGAACCGCTTCGGATGCTATGTGGACTATCTTCATAAAACCGTGACTGGTGACTGGTGATCAGTGACTGGTGAATAGAATCATGGAAGGCCCAGCTCCTTGAGGAACTGGGCGGAGACCTCGGGCGCCGTGGGGTTGATGTAGAACCCGGAGCCGCGCTCGAATCCGGCCACGCGCGTTATGCGCGGAGTGATCTCGATGTGCCAGTGGTAGTAGGCCAGCGCCGGCATGCCCACCGGCGAGGTGTGGAGCATGAAGTTGTACGGCGGCACGTCCAGCGCCTTGTTGAGCCTGTGGAGCGTCCGCTGGAAGAGGCCGGCCAGGTTCTTGAGCTCGTTCTTGGTGCAGTCCTCGTAGTGCGATCGGTGCTTCTTGGGCAATATCCAGGTCTCGAACGGGAAGCGCGGCGCGTAGGGGCATACCGCTATGAAGTCCTCGTTCTCCCCCACGACCCGTTTCTGCTCGTCTATCTCCTGGCTCACGATGTCGCAGAATATGCAGCGCTCCTTGTAGTCGTAGTAGTTCTTCGATCCCGACATCTCCTCGGCGACGGACTTCGGTATGATGGGCAGGGCGATCAGCTGGGAGTGGCTGTGGTCGAGCGACGCGCCGGCGCCCAGGCCGTGGTTCTTGAATATGAGTATGTAGCGGAAGCGGGTGTCCTTCTTGAGGTCGATGATGCGGTCGCGGTACGCCCAGAGCACGTCCTGGAACCGCTCGTCCGAGAGGTCGGCCAGCTGCTCGTTGTGGTTCGGCGTCTCGATGATCACCTCGTGCGCCCCGATCCCGTTCATCTTGTCGTAGATCCCGTCGGCGCGCCTCCCCAACTCGCCCTCGATCATGAGGGCGGGGAACTTGTTCGGCACCACCCTCAGGGTCCAGCTGGCCGCGCCCTGGCCGCCCCCGTCGGTCCTGTAGGACAGGACCTCGTGCGGGGTGTCGGTCTCGTGCCCCGGGTCGAAGGGGCAGAAGCTGTTTTCCGCCTCGGGCATCGCGCGCTCCTTCGCGCTGAACAGGTTTATGGGCCTCTTGGATCTCTCGGTCGAGATGATCACCCAGCGGCTTACGATCGGGTCTTTTCTGAGCTCAGGCATGGCCTCTCCTTTTCAGACGCCCCACATCCTGCGGTCGTATGTCTCGTCCGGCACCACGAACCTCATGTGCGAGTATCTCCTCACCTCCACACCCTTCCTGTAGAGGGCGAGCGTGATCGTGGCCCTGTCGCCGGCCTTCAGCCCCAGGTCCTCGAACGGGAACGCCATCTCGAGCAGCTCCCCGGCCGCGAAACGGGGGACGAATCCGGCGATCGAGTCCCCCTCCTCGTTAACGGGGCGAAGGTCCAGGGCGGCGCCCTCGTTCTGCAGGCGGAACCAGCGGTGGCCGCGTTCGCCGTGAAGCCCTATCAGGAGCGCGTCGTCCGCCGTCAGAGAGAAATCCCTCTCGCGATCGATCGGCTCTATCCTGAGGAAAAACGCCTCGGCGTTGAAGCCCAAAGAGATGGCCTCGAACGGGTCGGTCGAGCTCTGGGCCATGGCGCCGCTGGTCCTGCCGTGGACCGTCATGCGGGCGGCGTTTGCCCACTCGAAGAACGACGTGTCGAAGCCGTTGATGTCGGGTGAGATGAAGCCCGGCGGCTCGATCAGCGCCTCGCGGTGCTCGTCGTACCTGTATATCGGCTCGAAGAGGAAGAGCGGCACCTTCATGCCGAGGAACTCGAAGGCGTTCTTGAGATGGCTTCTGAAGATGCGGTCGAAGTCGCCCTTGAAGGGCGACTCGAAGTCCTCGTCGAACCACCAGAACCAGTCGCTGCCCATGGCGGCGAGGAAAGAGTCCAGGGCCCTCTGCGCGCCGTCGTCGGCAGAGGCCGTGTCGAGCCGCCCGCCCAGCTCCTCCATCGAGCGCCGCAGGTAGTCCCACGCCTGGTTCTTCTGCGGCTTGCCGATCCAGATGTAAAAATTGGCGTCGATCCACGAGCCGGTGTGGAGCTTCTCGATCCTCTGAGCCGGCGGGTTGGACCGGATGTAGTCGCAGAGGCGGGTCGTCCGTATCCCGTCCGACTCGATCCGCTCGAAGAGGGTCCTCAAAAACTCCCTTCCCGAGTCGGGGTAGTGCTCCCAGGGGTTCTCGCCGTCGAGTATGACGGTCACGAGCTTCTTCCCCGCGTCCTTCGGCTTCGCCGCGTCTATGGCGGACAGGTGGGAGACGAAGTCGTCCACCGCGTCGGCCGCAGGCTTCCTCCCGTATACGAAGCCGATGAGGTCCGAGAGGCCGTGGTCCCTGAAGACTATCCCGACCTCCTTCCCCCCGTGAGAGGCGAGGTAGGGCCTGTGCTTGTCGACCGGCTTCGCCTCGGGGAACGAGTGCGCCAGCACCATGTCGTCGGTGGCGATCCATTTGACCCCGGCGTCGGCGAGCATAGGTATCATCTCGGGGCAGACGCTCCCCTCCGCGGGCCAGATGCCGCATGGCCTTGCCCCGAACCAGCGCTCCATCGAGTCCAGGGCGCGAGAGAGCTGCTCCCTCGCGAGCGCGGGCGCCGCGAAGCGATGCGGGAGCCCGGCCTTGGGCATGCACCTCTTCGCGAAGTCCGTGTCGATGCATAGGGGCAATATCGGGTGGTAGAAAGGGGTGGTCGTGAGCTCGACGTTCTCGGAGCCGGCGGCGATCCTTATCTCCTCCATGAGGTTCTTGAGGATCCTCCTCTGGGCCTCGAGGACGAACGCCTTGTCCTCCTCGGAGAAGTGCCTCGCCTCCAGGAGCATCCTCTCCAGCTCCGGGATCTCCTCCCGTGCCGCGAAGCCGAACCACACGAGGTTGAAGTAGACCTGCAGGTCGCGGTAGTCCTGCGCGGAGAAGAAGCGGACCGCCTGGTCGTAGTCTATGTTGGACTGGTCGTGACCCAGCCTGTCCTTCAGCTTCTTGTAGGTGCCGCAGGGGTCTATCTTCCTCTCCGCGTTGGCCGAGAAGAAATGCCTGAGCAAAAAAATCTTCTGCCGGGCGTTCAGGCTGTCGGCAGGCACGAGCGTGTGATCGAGAAACGCGTCGCCGGCGTCTTCCTCGACGTATGCGAAGAGCTGCCTGATCAGGGACGGCACGAAGTTGATGGTGCCCTTCACGCGCGGGTGCTGCCTGTAGAGCCGGAGCATGTCGTAGTAGGAATGGGTGCCGTGCAGGCGCACCCAGGGCATAGCGCACTCGCCGGTCTTCGTGTCCCTGTAATAGGGCTGGTGCATGTGCCAGACGAAGGCGACGGTGGTATCGGTGATCGGCTGATTCGGCTCAAGCATGGTCTCGCGCTCTCGTTCCGCCCTCTAGACCGTCGCGCCCTTCGGTATCACCACTATCCCCTCGGGCGACACGGTGAACCTCTTGCTGTCCTTCTCCAGGTCGTAACCGATCGTGGAGTTCGGCGATATCACGACGTCCTTGTCGATGATCGCCCGCCTGATCTTCACGTACCTGCCCACGTTGACGTGGTCGAAGAGTATGCTCTCCTCGATCTGTGAGAAGCTGTTGACCCTGACGCACGGCGAGAGGATGCTGCGGTCGATCCTTCCGCCGGAGGTGATGACCCCGTCGCACACGAGCGAATCGGTCGCCATGCCGACCCTGTCCGATTTCTCGTCCGAGAAGACGAATTTGGCCGGCGGGTCGGACTCGCGTGCGGTCTTGATGGACCAGGCCTTGTTGTAGAGGTTGAAAATCGGCGAGACGGACACCAGGTCCATCGAGGCCTTCCAGTATCCGTCTATGGTCCCTATGTCCCGCCAGTAGCCGCGCTCCTGCGGGGTGGCGCCGGGGACCGGATTGTCCGCGAAGTTGTAGGCCATCACCTTCTTCTTCCGAAACAGCGCGGGGATGATGTCCTTGCCGAAGTCGTGGGACGACTTGTCGTCCTCGGCGTCGCTCTTGACCGCCTCCACCAGCACCTCTGTCTTGAAGATGTATATCCCCATGGAGCAGAGCGACATCTTCGGGTTCCCGGGCATAGGCGGCGGGTCCTTTGGCTTCTCCCTGAAGTCGACCACCCGCCACGTCTTGTCGCACGCGATTATTCCGAAGGAGCGGGCGTCGTTGAGCGGCTGCGGGACGACGGCTATGGTGACGTCCGCGTCGCTCTTCTCGTGGAAGTCGATGAAGTGCAGGCAGTTCATCCGGTAGATGTGGTCGCCGCCGAAGATGCAGACGTTCTCCGGGCCGGAGTTGAATATGTGGTGAAGGTTCTGGAAGACCGCGTCCGCGCTCCCCTTGTACCAGTGGGAGCCGACCCTCATCTGGGCCGGCACCGCGTCTATGAACTGGTCGAGCAGCGCGGGCAGGTGCCAGCCCCTCTTGAGGTGGCGGAGCAGCGAGTCGGCCTTGAACTGGGTGAGGACCAGGATCCTGAAGAGCCCCGAGTTCACGATGTTCGAGAGCACGAAATCTATGATTCGGTAATGGCCGCCGAACGGCACCGCCGGCTTGGCCCTGTCGTTGGTAAGGGGCCTCAGCCTCTCGCCCTGGCCGCCGGCCAGCACGATCGAAAGGACAGGTTTCATCAGGGCCCCCTTTCCGGAAAAAATTTAAATAGTGGACAGGCCCAATTAATGCAACAAAAACATATATTTTGCTCGCCGGGCACCTCTGCGTGCCCCGCCGTATCCTCCCGCCGGGCTCCGGGCCGCAAATGACGGAATGAGGCTGAAATTACGTTGAAATCACCGATGGATAGCTGATACTGCTGGAGGCAGGCAGCCTGCGGCCGGTCGAAAATATCGAGCAACTAATTCCGATCCCGGCCGATCATATATATGTACATTTGACATGTACCCGGACGGCTCAATCCTGAGTCATGTCCCGGCTCTGGAAAGGGGTTTCGCATGGTGGCGCCTATCGTGTGGGGACTCATCGCCCTCGGCAGCGTTGTCGTCGGGGCGGTCGGCTGCGGCGACGACGACGATGCGGGCGGCGGGACCGACTTACCCGATCTTCCCGATGCCGGCACCGACGCGGACGCGGACGCGGACGCCGATTCGGACACCGGCACCGATACGGTCGATGCGGGCCCTGACCCGTGGGTCCGGGACGGCTTCAACGGCCTTTTCTATCAGTTCGAATACGGCTCGGTGGGGAGCATGCTGGACATGGACATCGATCGCGACGAGCTGCCCGATGAGGTCGTGCTCATGACCGGTCATTCCCACAACAGGATGGGCCGGTTGAATCTCGATGCCGCCGATGCCATGTCCGCGCCGACGCAGAATTTTCAGCCGGGGGCCATCGACGGCCTGGGCGCCGCTGTGGACGGGGTGGGCGATGTCCGGCCCGTTCAGGTCGTGAAGCTTGCGGACGGCAATTACTTCGTCCCTTCGGCGATCGACGTCGGAGCGAGCTCCAACGCGAAGGGCCTTTTGTCCCTTGTCTACTCCGACTACTCGAGCTACCCCTCCATGAACGTCAAGAGCTCCATGCTGGACTTTTTCTGCGAGGCCGTGACTGAGGGCGAGCCGGGCGAGACGCATTACACAGATGATGTCGCGGAATGTTCTCCCTTCGACACCGATCCGGACGCCGGGGAGGTCAATCATCCCCACATGGCGATGTCGGGGATCATGATCGGAGGGACGGTCTATGTCGCGGCCGCCAGCGAATACGACGGGAGCGGGTCGGTCATAGGGTTCGGTGTCACGCCTCAGGGATACATCGATGCAGGCCATCCGCAGGTGGTGATCCCCACCTCGGGCGATTTCCCCTCGGCCATAGAGTACCTGGGAGACAACAGGGCAGCGGTGCTCAACACGGGGGGCGGATCGACCGCCTCGATCGACATCGTAGACCTCCTGGACGCCCAGATCGAAGCCACCATACCGCTGGGGATGTCCTCGGCGGCGGCGCTCTATGAGCTGCCCATCACCGGCGACGGCAACTACGCTGTGGTGTCGGCGTCCAATTTCGCCATGCAGGCCAACATCCTGATCGTCGACATGCAGGCCCACCAGGTGGTCGGGACCGCGAACCTCACGGAGAACGGCGAAGTCCGCGGCATAGATCTGCTGGGGACGGATGCATATGTCAGCATTGAGGGGGATTCGTCGAAGGAGACGAGCGGCGAGGTCGCGATCGTCGATTTCTCGGCGCCCGCATCTCCTCATCTAGATCGGCTGATAGCGGTCGGCAATGACATGGGGGCCATCGCAGTGCACGGCTCCGGGGTGGTGTTCGTCGTGGTGACCGATCGCTGGTGGGAGGTCGCCGGAGAGGCCGAGAAGAGGTGGTCGTACATAGTGGCCTTTGATCCGGCCCAGGTCACCGAGGACCAGATCAGCGACTGAATCAGTCAGGGGGGGACCGTGCTGCCGCCAATCATCTTCGGCATTGCCATAGGCGTGGGGTTTCTCGCAGGCGCCTGCTCGGGGTCGGACAAAGCCAAGGAGGATTCGGGCCCTGATGCCGACGCCGACGTCGACACCGACGCAGACACGGACACAGACACGGACACAGACACCGACGTCGATACAGACACCGATACCGACGTCGACACCGACGCAGACACGGACACAGACACCGACGTCGACACCGATTCGGACACCGACACCGATGTCCCCAATCCCTGCGTGAGGGACGGCTTCAACGCGCTGTTCTTCGAGTGCAGCCAGGGGAGCGACGACTGTTCGCTCATCGACCTCGACATCTCTGGCAACACGCTCTCGTTCATGTCGACATTCCCGCTCGACAACAGGGGAGGGAAGATAGGGGTCGGCGCGAGCGATCCGCTGAGCCCCACGTCGCACCAATTCTTCGACAGCATCGACGACGCCTACGCCGGCACGGACGACCTCCATCCGGTCCAGATGGTTGAGCTCGACGGGGGCGAGTTCCTAGTCCCGTTCGAAAACTCCGCTTTCGCCTCCGGGGTGTCGGTCTACGATCCGCTGGGCACGATCCTGCAGTCAGAGCTTTTGAGCACCGTTTCCGTAGGCGGTTTCCTGTTCATAGACCCCGTTGAGGTGAGGTCCGGGCTTTCGCTCGGCGGGAGGCTGTACTTTGCGGTTGCCGAGTCGATCACCGGCACCGGGCTCATGCTTTCCTATGCGCAGGCGATCGACGGGACGCTGGATCAGGGAGACGTCGATTTTCCGGTGTTCGCCTCGGGCGACTACCCTGTGGCGATCGAGCACCTGGGCGGCGACCTCGTAGCGATGCTCAACTCCGAGGGGGAGGGCGCGGCATCGATCGACATCGTCGACACCGCAGAGGTCGACCCTGCGGACGCGGTGATCGCCACGATACCGCTCAGCGCGCTGAGCGCGGACATCCTCTGCGAGATCAAGCTCACCGAGGATTTCGCATACGCGGTCGTGGCGGGCGACGCCTCGTGGCTCTATTTCGTCGACATGGCCGGCGAGTCGCAGGTCGGCTCGATATCGCTGGCGGCTCACGGTGCCGTGATGGACGTGACGGTGCTGGGCGACATGGCCTTCGCCAGCGTGGACAACGGCGCGGCGGAGCCCGACAGCGGTAAGGTCGTGATGGTCGATTTCTCGAACCCCGCTGCGCCCTCCGTGGAGAGGGTGATCGACGTGGGGCACGGAATGGGGGCCATAGCGGTCCACGCCTCCGGCACGGTCTACGTGGCCGCGAAGAGCTGCTGGGGCGAGGCCGCGGACGACTCCTTGCCGATGTGGCGGATCGTGGCCTTCGATCCCTCCCTGGTCACCGTGGACGACGTCTGACGACAGAAGCACCAATGACCAAGCACCAGATTCAAATGAGCACCAATTACCAATTATCAAACACGGTTATGTTTGATCAATTGGTAATTGGGACCTGGAATTTATTTGTATTTTGGTGCTTGGAATTTGATCTGTTTTCAGGTTAGCACTCCCCGCATGTCACAGGTCCGTGTGAACGCCCCGGCGAAGGTGAACACCCTCCTGCGGGTGATCGGGCGCAGGGAAGACGGCTACCACGACCTTGAGATGGTCATGGTGCCGCTTTCTCTCTGCGACGAGATCACGCTCACCGCCACCGGCGGCGGGATAACGATATCGGTGGACGGGCAGGCCGACGACGGGATGGCCGGCGAGCGAAACCTCGCGTTCAGGGCCGCGCGTGCGTTCATCGAGCACGCCGGCGTCAAGGCGGGGGTCGCAATCGAGCTCACGAAGCGCGTGCCGGTGGCCGCGGGCCTCGGCGGCGGTTCGAGCGACGCGGCCGCGGTGCTGCGCGGATTGAACTCCCTCTGGGGAGTCGGTCTGACTGTGGATGAGCTCGCAGGAATCGGCGCCAGGCTCGGCGCGGACGTGCCTTTTTTCTGCCACAGAGGCCCCGCATTCGTGGAGGGTATCGGAGATCGGGTATCGGTTTATGAAACCTTTCCCAAGTGTTCGTATTTACTGATTAATCCAGGTTTTCCCCTCTCCACTCCCTGGGTATATGATCAATGGGATTTGCAGTTGACTATGAAACCACCCGATGCTAGGGTCCGCCCGCTTTTTCAGGTATTTAGCGATGTTATCGCGTCCCTCCACAACGATCTCGAGAGGGTGACGATTCCGGCACATCCGGAGATCGGGGTAATAAAGGGCGCTCTCATGGAATCGGGGGCGGCCGGCGCGCTCATGTCGGGCAGCGGGCCGACGGTCTTCGGCGTCTTTTCGGACGCGGTCGCGCGCGACAGGGCTCATGCGCAGCTCGATCGCGAAGGTTGGAGGATCTACAAGGCTGAGGCCCGGCTCGAATCGTCGACGGTCTGATCGGGCGGAGGCTTCGGGAGGGGGAGATGGAGATCACCGACGTTCGCGTGTATCCGGTTGAGGAGGAGAAGCTGAAGGGCTACGCCACGATCACGTTCGACAACTGCTTCGTGGTGAGGGACGTGAAGATAATAAGCGGCCCGAAGGGGCTCTTCGTGGCGATGCCGTCGAAGAAGCGAAAGGACGGGACCTACCGCGATACCGCCCATCCGCTGAACAGCGAGGTGAGGGGCCTTATCGAAACGAGGGTGCTCGGGGCCTACAGGGTGGAGAGGGAGCGGGGCGTTGGGCTCGACGGGCCGAATCTGGAGGAGTGAGGCGCTTCACGGGCGGTTATTTTTGGGGCGTCGACAAGCGGTAAGTCACCAGCCTTTGGAGCTGGCATCGGAGGTTCGAATCCTCCCGCCCCAGCAGAAGATTCCGTAACTGGTGACTGGTGACTGGTGACCGGTGGCCGTTGTCGGGCCACAAGACCCGGAGGTCGGAATGTTCGGGAACAACAACCTGGTGCTCCTGGCTGGAAACTCAAACAGGACCCTCGCGGAGGCCATAGCCGCCTCCCTCAAGCGGAAGCTGTGCCACGCCAAGGTCACCAAGTTCTCCGACGGCGAGACGTGGGTTGAGGTCGAGGACAACGTCCGCGGCGCGGACGTCTTCGTCATCCAGTCGACGAGCCACCCGGCCAACGACCACATCATGGAGCTGCTGGTCATGATCGACGCCCTCAAGAGGGCCAGCGCCGGCCGGATCACGGCGGTCATACCGTACTACGGCTACGCAAGGCAGGACCGAAAGGTCAGCCCCCGCACGCCCATCAGCTCGAAGCTCGTGGCCGACCTCATCACCGCGGCGGGCGCGGAGAGGGTGCTCACCATGGAGCTGCACGCGGGGCAGATTCAGGGCTTCTTCAACATACCGGTCGATCACCTCTTCGCGAAGCCGGTGCTGCTGGACTACCTGAAGGGCAGGTTCCCCGCCGACCATCTGGCCATAGTCGCCCCGGACGCGGGCGGCGCGGAGAGGGCGCGCTCCTTCGCCAAGCACCTCCACTCCCCCATGGTGATGATAGACAAGCGCCGGGTGAGGCCGAACGAGAGCGAGGTCATGCACCTCATCGGCGATGTCGATGGGAGGGACGCGGTCATAGTCGACGACATGATAGACACCGGCGGCACGATGGTGGAGGCCGCCGAAGCCCTGATCAGAAACGGCGCGAAGAGCGTGTTCGCCTGCTGCACACATCCGGTTCTGTCGGGCCCCGCGATATCGAGGATCAACGACTCGAAGATCGAGGAGCTGATCGTCACCGACACCGTGCCCCTGGGCGACAAGGCTGAGAGGTGCCGAAAGATACGGGTCCTCTCCGTCGCCGGGCTGCTCGGTGAGGCCATCAAGAGGATACACGACGCTGATTCGGTCTCATCTTTGTTTGTCTGATCATCGGGAGGAGGAAGAATGGAGAAGGTATCGCTTACGGTGCAGAGGAGGGAGCCGGGCAAGGGTCCGGCCAGCAGGATGCGCGCGGCCGGGACGATCCCGGGCGTGCTCTACGGCAAGAAGATCGAGCCGCTCCCCATCAAGGTGAACGAGCGCGATCTCGAGACCGCCACGAAGACCAAGGCGGGCATGAACGTCATCGTGAACCTCACGGTCGAGGGCGTCGACTCCGGCCTCGCTTTCATACGCGACTACCAGGCCGACCCGTTCCGCCGCACGTTCACGCACGTCGACTTCCAGGCCATCAGCATCGACGAGCCGATCGATATCGAGGTGCCGCTCGTGCTGGTCGGCGAGTGCAAGGGCGTCAAGGAGGAGGGCGGAGTCATCGAGCAGGCGCGCCGCACGCTGCAGGTGAAGGCGCTGCCCGACCGCATCCCGGAGAAGATCGAGGTCGACACGACCGAGCTCATGATCGGCGACAACATCCACGCCGACGACATCAAACTGCCCGACGGCGTGGAGTTCCCGCACCTCACGAACTTCGCTATCCTCTCCGTCGTGCCTCCGGCCAAGGAGGAGGTCGCGGCGCCGATCGTCCCGCTCGAGGGTGAGGCCGCCGCAGCGGTCGAGGGCGCTGCCCCGGCCGAGGGCGCCGCTGCAGCCCCCGCTGAGGGCGCCGAGGGCGCCGCCAAGCCGGGCGCCAAGCCGGGCGCCAAGCCTGCTGCCGGCAAGGAGAAGGCGGGCAAGGAAGAGAAGGCATAGTCGCCGTGAAGCTAATCGCCGGACTGGGAAACCCGGGCCGCTCGTACGCGCGGCAACGCCACAACGCAGGATTCCTCGTCGTGGACGAGCTGGCGAAGAGACACGGCATAAGGCTCGCGAAGCGCTCATTCGGGGCCTTGACAGGCAGCGGGGTCCTGGCTGGGGAATCGGTCCTCCTCGTGAAGCCGATGCAGTACATGAACCTCTCGGGGGGGCCGGTCAGGTCGCTGCTCGGGTACTACAGGCTGGGCCCCGATTCGCTGATCGTCGTGCACGACGACCTGGACATAGAGCCGGGCCGAATAAAGCTGGGGAGGGGCTCAGGGCACGCGGGACACAACGGGGTCCGCTCTATAATAGACGAGCTGGACACCTGCGATTTCCTGAGGGTGAGGGTCGGTGTCGGAAGGCCTCCCGAGGATGTGGACGGGGCCGACTACGTGCTCTCGCCGTTTGACAAATCGGAGAAGGAGGCCGTGGCGGAGACGGTCGCCATGGCTGCGGATGCGGTCGCTCTCCTCGTGGAGAAGGGGCTGGCCGCCGCCCAGCAGAAGTATCATTGATGACAACTGAATATTCTACCGATCGCTGGTCACCGATCGCCGATGACCGATCACCGAATTTACTCCTTAGTCCCGGGATTGGCCCGGGGCTTCATTGATAATGAACCGAGAGGAGGATCCATGAGGGAGTACGAGACAGTAGTAATCACCCGCGCCGACCTTCCGGAGTCGGACCAGAAGCAGATCCACGACAGGTGCAAGACCTTCGTGGAGAAGCGGGAAGGGCGTCTGTTCTACGCCCGCAACATGGGGAAGCGAAACCTCGCCTACCCGATCAAGAAGCAGCAGAAGGGCCTCTACACCTGCTACGACTACGCCGCCGGCGGGAGCACGGTCAGCGAGATCGAGCGCAGCCTGCGCCTCGACGACAACGTCCTGCGCTTCCTGACGGTCGTCAGGAAAGAGGATGTGGACGTAGAGGCCCGCGCCGCGGAGATCGTCGCCAGGGGAGAGGACGTCGCGGCCCCTGTCGAGGAGGCTGCGCCCAGGGCGCGGCCGGCCTTCGACGACGAGAACGGCTACTCTTCGAGCGGTCGATCCAGGGAGGAGGAATAAACCATGTACGGAGACAGGAAGAAAAAGGCGTTCGGCAAGAAGAAGGGGTTCAAGAAGAAGGGCCGCCTGATGAACAGGCCGAGGGTGTGCCGCTTCTGCGCCGACAAGAAGCTCACCATAGACTACAAGGACGCGAGGCTCCTCACCGGGTACACGACCGAGCGCGGCAAGATAATACCGCGCAGGATATCCGGCTGCTGCGCGAGGCACCAGCGCGAGCTGACGTTGGCGATAAAGCGGGGCCGCATACTGGCATTCATACCGTTCACCGCCACGCAGGTGTCGATGTCCTGAGGATATGATGCGCACTCTATTGAGCCAGAGCAAGGCCGCGGCGGCGGGCGCAGCGATCGCGATCGCCCTGTACTTCAGCGGCCTGTTTACGCTGCTCGCCCCGATCCCGGTGCTGTACGTCTATGTGACCAGGGGCAGGGCTGCAGGGCTGACCTCCGCGCTGGCGTCGGGGCTCATCGTGGTCCTTTCTTACATCTTCCTCATGCCGGCCGCCGCGTCGGGAGACGGGCTGCTCGCGTATGTGCTCATGCCCGGTCAGGGCCTCGACGTCTATCTGCCCTCGGATGTGATCGCCGTCGGCGGCATCGGCTACTTCGCGTTCTACCTGGCGATAGCGATTGCCCTCGGCGAGGGCTCCCTCCGCAGGTGGGAGCTGCTCAAGTGGGGCGGCGCGGCCTTTGTCGCCGGAATCGCCGTGATCGCGATCGTGGCCGCGGCGTCGATTCATCTCGGCGCGGCCGGCGTGATCGAAGGGCTGCGCTCGTATCTGGCCGCGGTCGTCGGCGGGGTGGCCCGGATGAGAGAGCAGGGGGGCGAGGCGGGGGCGCAGATGGCGTTTCTGGCCGACAGGGCCCCGGACGCGGCCGCCTTCTTCGTGCGCATGATGCCCGGCATAGCGGTCCTGTTCACATCCCTCACGGTGGCGATCAACATCATCGTCTGCCGAAGGGTGATCAAGGGCTCGCACGCGTTTTCCCACGTGCACAACGTCGCGAGGTTCAGGGTCCCGGACCTGCTGATCTGGGGGGTCATCGTCTCGGGGGCCGCATTTTTCCTGGATTCGTACGCGCTCCACAGCGGCGTCGCGAGGGACGTGGCGCTCAATGTCCTCATCGCGCTGGGCGCGATCTATTTCCTGCAGGGCATGGCTGTTATCATCTACTTCGTGCAGGGGATAAAAGCCCCTCTGTTGAGGGGGCTGGCCTACGTGGCCATGGTGCTTTTTCTGCAGACCGTGAGCCTCGGGCTTCTGGCGGTAGGGATCGCCGACGTCTGGGCGAACTTCAGGCTCAGGCGATGGCGCGCGATACACCATCATTCATGAGAACGACGGCAATCAAGGAGGACAAGATGCAGGTAATATTGCAGCAGGATGTCCCGAGCCTCGGAAGGGCGGGCGACGTGGTGATCGTGCGGGAGGGTTACGGCCGCAACTACCTCCTGCCGAAAAAGCTCGCGGTGGTCGCCGATACGGGCAATATCAAGCAGCTCGAGCACCACAAGCGCGTGGTGGCGGCGAAGCTCTCCAAGATGAAGAAATCTGCTCTGGACCTCTCCACGAGGCTCTCTCAGGTCTCCATCACCATCGCCCGCGAGTCGGGCGAGGAGGACAAGATCTTCGGCTCCGTCACCGGCAAAGACCTGGCCGATGCGCTCAGGGGCGAGGGGTTCACCATCGACCGCCACGATATCAGGCTCGACGAGCCGATCAAGGCGCTGGGGATATTCGAGGTGCCTGTCAGGCTGCATCCCGAGGTCACGGGCACGGTCAAGGTCTGGGTGGTCAAAAAATAGGCGAAGGGCCAAAGGCGCATGGCGTCGGGAGAAACCATGTCATCGCTTCAGGAAACCCAGGGGATGAAGCTGCCGCCGCAGAACCACGAGGCGGAGATCTCCGTCCTGGGCGGGATGCTCATCGACAACGAGTCGATCAACAGGGTCGTTGAGATACTCTCGGCCGACGATTTCTATCGGGAGGCGCACCGCAGGATATACTCCGCCGTCATATCCCTGTATCAGCGAAACGAGCCCGCCGACCTCGTAACGATCACCGCGGAGCTGAAATCGGCCGGCGCGCTCGATCAGGTGGGGGGGGCCTCCTACCTCTCGTCCCTCGTCGATCGGGTCCCCACCGCGGCCAACGCCGCCTCATACGCCAGGATAGTCCGCGACAAGGCGATACTGCGCCAGCTCATCGAGGGCGCGACGCGCATCTGCGAGCTCGGCTACCAGGAGAAGGGCGAGGTCGACGAGTTCGTCGACTCGGCCGAGAAGATCATCTTCGACGTCGCGCAGAAGCGCATCCGCCAGGGGTTCACCAGCGTCAAGGACATCGTCAAGGCGAGCTTCAAGGCGATCGAACAGCTCTACGAGCGCAAGGAGCTGATCACCGGCGTGGGCACCGGATACCGCGAGTTCGACAGGCTCACCTGCGGGCTTCAAAAATCGGATCTCATAGTCATAGCGGGCCGCCCCAGCATGGGCAAGACCGCCTTCGCGCTCAACATCGTGGAGCACGCGGCCATAGAGAACGGCGTCACCTGCGCCGTCTTCTCGCTCGAGATGTCCAAGGAGCAGCTGGTGCAGCGCATGCTCTGCTCGCGCGCGGAGGTCGACGCCTCAAAGCTCAGGGGCGGCTTCCTCGCGGAGAGCGACTGGCCGAGGCTGACTCGGGCGGCCGGCCTCCTCTCCGAGGCGCCGATATTCATCGACGACAGCCCGGCGCTGAACGCGCTGGAGATCAGGGCCAAGGCGCGCAGGCTCCAGAGGGAGCGCGGGCTGGGGCTCGTGGTCGTGGACTACCTTCAGCTGATGCGGGGCATCGGCCGCGTCGAGAGCCGCGAGCGCGAGATATCGGAGATATCCAGGGCGCTCAAGGCCCTGGCCAAGGAGATCGGCGTGCCGGTGGTCGCGCTTTCGCAGCTCAACCGCGGCGTGGAGGCGCGCCAGGACAAGCGGCCGCAGCTGGCCGACCTGCGCGAATCGGGCGCCATCGAGCAGGACGCGGACGTGATAGCGTTCATCTACCGCGACGAGATGTACAACCGCGAGAGCCCCGACAAGGGCAAGGCCGAGATACTCATCGGCAAGCAGAGAAACGGCCCCACCGGCAGGGTCGTGCTGGCCTTCCGCACCAGCCTAACCCGCTTCGACGACCTGGCGCACGGGCCGGACGACTACGTCGCGCCGTCGGCGGTCCCGGCCGAAGAGGACGCAGCGCAGTTCTGATCGCTTCAGTAGTGGACGCCGATGAATCCGGTGCCCGTGAAGGAGGGATGAAAGCCGCCCTTGTACACCGGCGTGCCGGGCACGCCGCCCACGGTCTGGGATATCCCGTCGTAGTAGAAGAGGTCCTCCTGCAGATCGATCCCGAAGAAGAAGTATTTTTTCCATATGAAGGCGATGCCGCCGCCGACCGAGGGGCCGTAGCCCAGGCTCGTCACCTTGCCGGTGCCTGCGGCGGGGGTGTCGGGGAGGATCGAGGCGCGCAGCCCGGCGCCCGCCTTTGCGAAGGGCATGACTCGGAAGGTGGGGAAGTCGGTGAGCGCGTCGAGTATGAGGAAGTACTTGGTGGTGACGACAGCGGAGGCGTAGTGCACCCGGTTTCCGGAATTCCGGTCGGTCGAGTAGAGGCCCTGCAGCTCGGTCGCGAACCAGTCGTAGATGTTCCAGCCGAAGATGAAGCCGAACGCGGGCTCGAACTCGCCCGCGACCTTCGTGCCGGTGACCTGGTCCGTGTCGAACTCGGTCTGCGCCGCTCCGGCCTCGATGGCGAGATACGGCCCCACGTTGAAGCCCTTCTGCGGCCTGGCCTCCGCGGCGGTCCAGGCGAGCATCAGCATGGCTATGGTGAACAGCTGTATTCGGCGCATCTACTGAGTTTTACCCTTTGGTCCGGTCCTTGTAAAGCGGCGCCGCCTCTGCTATTCACGGGTCCATGAAACTCGTTCTGGCTACAAGAAACGATGGCAAGGTAAAGGAGCTTGCGCACATGCTCGAGGGCATGGATGTCACACTCTCCTCGCTCATCGACCACCCGGAGGTCCCGCAGATCGAGGAGCACGGCTCCACGTTCCTGGCCAACGCGCGCATCAAGGCGCGCGCGGTATGCGAGATAACGGGTCTGCCCGCGCTCGCCGACGACTCCGGGCTTGTCGTCGAAGCGCTCGGCGGGTCGCCAGGGGTGAACTCCGCGCGGTACGCGGGGGAGCAGGGGGACTACAAGGCCAACAACGAGAAGCTCCTGCGGGAGATGAGGGGCGTGCCCGACGGCAGGAGGCAGGCCGCCTTCGTCTGCTGCATGGTCCTGGCCGAGCCCGGCGGCGGCGAGTGGGACGCGTGCGGACGCTGCGATGGCGAGATCATCCGCGAGTACCGCGGCACCGAAGGATTCGGCTTCGACCCCCTCTTCTTCGTGCCGGGCGAGGGGAAGACCATGGCCGAGCTCCCGATGGGGCGCAAGAACGAGATCAGTCACCGAGGGAAGGCCCTCGCCAGGATGAGGGAAATACTGGTTGATATTTTGGGGAAAAGAGAGAATTCATAGGCCGATTTCCGGGGTGTAGCTCAGCCTGGCCTAGAGCGCCTGGTTTGGGACCAGGAAGTCGGAGGTTCAAATCCTCTCACCCCGACATTGTAGTTATTAATGTTCTGTTCTTTGAAATCATGCGCCCATAGCTCAGCGGATCAGAGCACGAGCCTTCTAAGCTCGGGGTCGCAGGTTCGAATCCTGCTGGGCGCGCAATGCAAAAAAGGCGCCCGTACGGAGCGCCTTTTTCGTAAACCCTTTGAGAGTGGTCTATCAGCTTACCCAATCCTTCAGCTGCTTGCCCGGCTTGAAGCGCGGCACGTTGCGAGCCTTGATGTTGATCACCGCGCCCGTCTGCGGGTTGCGCCCCGTGCGAGCCCGACGCTTGGAGACGTAGAACGTCCCGAAGCCCGTCAGCGTGATCTTGTCCTTCTTGCGCATGCACTTCGCGATGTTCTGGGTCACCGTGTTGAGCAGCTGCTCAGCCAGGGACTTCGAGATGCGGCAATCCTTCGCGATGTAGTTGATCAGTTCGGCCTTTGTCATGTTGTCACCCCCTTTCCCGTGTGGATTCGGAGGACGGCCGCTGTAAATGCTTGATGGGCTTGCATTAGCCGCCATCCGTGGCCGCAAATCTACTTTTCGCGGCGCGCCGTGTCAAACAAAATGATGCGGCTGAGCGAGTTTTTTGCTGCATCAGCGGGTGCGAAGATCCCCCCGGAGGGCAGGCGACGGGTTTTCCGACAGGGGTGGCGGTTGACGGCAAACCCTTTATTTATCGTATTTTTAGGGGGGCGGCCTCCCCCTTAAATCCGTTGACTTTTGGGGGGTCGGCGTGCAGAATCACGGCGTTTCGTGAGGCGGCAGGGCTTGCCCCGGCCGCCCGTTTTCTCATCAGAGTGACGGACCTGGCATAAATTAATTCGCCCCCCTCATCCTCCCCTCTCCCTCGAGGGAGAGGGTGACTCCGAAGATTCTTAAGGAGGATGGCACCAGATGAACAGCGCCGCGGAGATAATACCGATCAACATAGAAGACGAGATGAAGGGCTCCTACCTCGATTACGCCATGAGCGTGATCATAGGGCGGGCGCTGCCCGACGTGCGCGACGGGCTCAAGCCGGCCCACCGCCGCATCCTCTACGCCATGTACCGCGAGGGGATCCTCTCGAACAAGCGCTTCTCCAAGTGCGCGGGCGTCGTGGGCGAGGTGCTGAAGAAGTACCACCCCCACGGCGACGCCGCGGTCTACGACACGCTCGTGCGCATGGCGCAGGACTGGAACATGCGCTACCCGCTCATCGACGGCCAGGGCAACTTCGGCTCGATCGACGGCGACTCCGCCGCAGCCTACCGCTACACCGAGGCCAGGCTCAAGGCCATCGCCGAGGAGCTGCTCGCGGACATCGACAAGGAGACCGTCGACTTCACGCCCAATTTCGACGAGACCACGGTCGAGCCGGTCGTGCTCCCCTCCAAGATCCCCAACCTGCTCGTCAACGGCTCCGACGGCATAGCGGTCGGCATGGCCACCAAGATCCCGCCGCACAACCTCGGCGAGGTCGTGGACGGGCTGGTGGCGCTGATCGACGACCCCGCGCTCACGGTAAAGGACCTCATGAAGCACGTGCCGGGCCCCGACTTCCCGACCGGCGCCGCAATCCACGGCAGGGACGGCATCAAGTCCGCCTACGAGACCGGCAGGGGCCAGGTGGTGCTGCGCGCGAAGGCGATGATCGAGCCCATGGCCCGCGGCGACCGCGAGTCGATCGTGGTCACCGAGATACCATACCAGGTCAACAAGGCGCGCCTCATCGAGCGGATCGCGGAGCTCACGCGCGACGGCAAGATCGACGGCATATCGGACATACGAGACGAGTCGGACCGCGACGGGATGCGCATAGTGGTCGAGCTCAAGAGGGGGGTGGTCGCCGGCGTCGTGCTCAACCAGCTCTACACCCACACATCGCTCCAGACGAGCGTGGGCATCATCATGCTCGCGATCGTCGCGGGCCAGCCGAGGACGCTCTCGCTCAAGGACGCGCTCTCCCTCTTCATCGACCACCGCAGGGAGGTGGTCACCCGCAGGACCGCGTTCGACCTCGCAAAGGCCGAGGAGAGGGCCCACATCCTGGAGGGGCTCAGGATCGCCATCGAGAACATCGACGAGGTGGTGGCCCTGATCAAGAAGTCCAAGGAGCCGGCCGCGGCGCGCGACGCCCTGATGAAGCGCTACAAGCTCTCGGAGCGCCAGGCGCAGGCGATCCTGGACCTGAGGCTCCAGCGGCTCACCGGTCTCGAGCGCGACAAGATCATCTCCGAGTACAAAGAGGTCATCGAGCTGATAAAGGAGCTGAGGGCCATCCTCGCCGACGAGAAGCGCGTCATGAGGATCATCCGCGAGGAGCTCATGGAGGTGAGGGGCAAGTACGCCGACGGGCGGCGCACCGAGATCAAGGGCAAGGCCGAGGAGCTCTCGGTGGAGGACCTCATCCAGGAGGAGGAGATGGTCATCACCGTCTCCCACCGCGGCTACATCAAGCGCAACCCCATCAGCATCTACCGCGCCCAGCGCAGGGGCGGCCGCGGCAAGCAGGGCATGGTCACGCGCGAGGAGGACTTCGTCGAGAACCTCTTCATCGCCTCCACCCACAGCTACGTCCTGATCTTCACCTCCACCGGCCGCGTCTTCTGGGTCAAGGTCCACGAGATACCGCAGGTGGGCAGGGTCGCGCGCGGCCAGGCGATAACCAACCTCGTGAACATGTCCGGCGAGGAGCGCATCGCCGCGGTGCTGCCGGTCAGGGAGTTCAGCGAGGGGCAGTTCGTCGTCATGGCCACGCGAAACGGCGTGATCAAGAAGACGGACCTCATGGCCTACGCCAACCCGCGAGCCGGCGGCATCATCGCCTTGTCCATAGACAAGGGCGACGAGCTGATCTCGGTGAGGCTCACGAACGGCAGCCAGCACCTCTTCCTCACCACGCGCAGCGGCCAGTCGCTCCGATGCGAGGAGGGCGACGTCAGGGCCATGGGCCGCACCGCGCGCGGGGTGCGCGGCATGTCTCTGCGCAAGGGCGACGAGCTCGTGGGCATGGAGGCGCTGGCCATCGACTCGCCGGTGCTAACCGTCACCGAGCGCGGGTACGGGAAGCGGAGCGACCTTTCCGAGTACAGGGTCCAGTCGCGCGGCGGCTCGGGCATACTCACCATCAAGGTGGCGGACAAGAACGGGCCCGTGGTCGGAGCTCTGCAGGTGACCGACGCCGACGACGTGATGATCGTGACCGACGGCGGAAAGGTCATCCGCTCCGGCGCCAAGGAGATACCGGTGATCGGCCGCAACACCCAGGGGGTTCGCCTCATATCGCTGGAGAAGGACGAAAAGGTCGTCACGGTTGCAAAGGTCGTGGAGGATGAGGGGGAGGTGGCGGAGTGAGGGTGCCCCTCCTGACGGCTCTTCTCGCCTGCGCGCTCGCTCTGGCCTCGTGCGGCCGGGCGCCCGCCGACTTCGACTCGAGTGTGGCCGAGGCCGAGGCGCTCATAGGGCTGGGCAGAGCCGGGCCCGCCGCATCCCGCTACCGCTCGATCGAAAGGGCGTTTCGCGACGACCCGCGCTGGGCCGGCGTCATGCTGCGCATCGCCGAGATAGAATCCAACATGCTCGGGGACCGCGCTGCGGCCGATCGCGCCCTCTCCGAGGTGGTGCGAAGGGCGCCGCTCACCGAGGCGGGCCGCATCGCGAGGGAGACGAGGGCCGGCGTCAGGGAGGCCTCGGGCGATTACCAGGGCGCCATCGAGGACTACACCGCCCTCATGAAGCACTTCCCCGAAGGGGGCCGCGACATGCTCTACCGCGTCGGGCTCGCCGGCGTCTACCTGACGGCGAAGGACTTCCGGCAGTCGCGCATCGAGATAAAACCGCTGGTCGAGGGGAAGGATGTTCCTCCCGAGGTGAAGGAGAAGGCGATATTCCTCGCGGCGGAGAGCTTCTTCCTCGACGGCCAGGTGCGAAAGGCCGCAGGTTACTACGAGTGGCTGATGCGCGAATTCCCCGAATCGCCGCTCGTCCCGGAGGCGAAGCTCCATCTGGCCACGTGCATCGAGGAGATGGGGCATCTCGGCGTGGCCCGGGACGTGACGAAGGGCGCGCTCGACGATTATCCCAACAAGGGGGTGGTCGAGGCGCGGCTCAAGAGCATAGACGAGCGGGGCACAAGGCCCGCGAAGCAGGTGCGCAAAGAGCTTGCCGCGGACTCCCCCCGCGGGGAGGGGCCGAAGGGGGAGCCGAAAAAGGTTTACAAAGAGGGGGAGCTAAACTAGCCTCCCTGAACCTTCATCAATAAATCTGAGGAGATACGTATGGCAACGGAGAGAACGCTGGCAATAATCAAGCCCGATGCGCTGGAGAAGGGCATCATAGGCGAGATCGTGAAGCGCATCGAGGAGGCCAACCTCAAGGTCGTGGGCATGAAGATGCTCAAGCTCGACAAGACCCGCGCAGAGGGGTTCTACGCGGTCCACAAGGGCAAGCCGTTCTTCGAAAGCCTTGTCAGCTTCATGGTCTCAGGCCCCTGTGTCGTGGCTGTGCTGGAGGGGGCGGGCGCCATCGACAACTGGCGCACGACCATGGGCGTCACCAACCCCGAGGAGGCGGCCGAGGGCACCATCCGCCGCGATTTCGGCACGAGCATCGAGCGCAACGCGGTCCACGGATCGGACGCAACTGACACGGCCAAGTTCGAGGTCAACTTCTTCTTCGAGCCGGGCGAGATCGTGAAGTACGACTGGCTCTAAAACCCGTGACTCGTGACTCGTGACTCGTGACTCGGGACTCGGGACTCGGGACCAGCGTGACAAAACCAGTTTGCCAGTCACCAGTCACGATTCACGGGTTACGAATTACGAGTCACGAGTTACGAGTTACGAGTCACGAGTCACGGGTTTCATGTATCAGATCATCGATCACACCGCTGACGTGGGAATGAGGGTCGAGGCGGGCTCGCTCCCGGAGCTCTTCACCGAGGCCGCGCAAGCCATGTTCGACCTCATGATCGAGCACAAACGCAGCCTCATCCCGTCCATAGAGGTGCCGATCTCGGTCGAGGCCCCGTCGCTCGATCAGCTCCTGGTGAGATGGCTCTCCGAGCTCCTGTTCGTCTTCGAGAGCCGCAGGCTCGTGCTCATGAACTTCTGGATAGACGAGCTGGCCCGCGGCCGCCTCTTCGGCGCAGCCAAGGGGCTGAAATTCGACAGCGCCAGGCACGCGCAGAAGATGGAGATAAAGGCGGTCACCTACCACAGGATAAAGGTGGAGGAGCTTTCGGACGGACGGTGGGTGGCAGAGGTTATATTCGACATCTGAAGAGGAGGATGCAGGACATGTCGGAGACTTTTGTCGATCTTCAGAGCAGGCCATGCCCTGTGCATTCATCGATGATCGGGCCGATCGAGATCGATACGGACGGCGATCTCGGGCAGGCGCTGATCGAGAGCTATTCGCGCTATTCGCTGGACGACGGCGAGGGACTGTGCTGCCTCCCCGATTCAATCGGCGCGTGCAGGTGGTTTGCCTACAGCGGCGGGGCGGGCGCGGTTGCCGGATCGGTCGATGACGACCGCTGCGATCCCCCCTCATCGAAGGCGGCCATCGAGGGCGCCGCCGTGCCTTCCGCCGCGAGAAAAGGGGAATGGGAAAACTCCGGGTGGTTCGATGCGATCAAGATGGGGGCGATCATCACCGGACTGTCGCTCATGACGTTCCTTTTCTTCAGGTCCATAATAGAGGCGGGCGCGGACAGCCGTATGGCGCTGGAGCGTCCGGGCGAGACCGGGATCCCGCCCGATCAAAGGCCCGCGAGTTTCCAGGCGGGCCAGGCTGCATATGACGTGGATCTGTCATTGCTCTCGGAGAGCGATTGGTTCAGGGACTTAGGGCAGATCGACCGGCTCCAGGTCAAGATGGTCCTGGACGACGATGCCCGAGAGGCGCTCAAGAGCCGGCACTTTGTGGAAAACTACGTGAAGGACGGAAGGCTCACCGAGGCCGGCCTCAGGTACCTCATCGACTCGCGCGACGGAAACCTCCTCGGGACCACAGACCTCCGCGTGGGACATGTCCCGCTCCGCACAAAGCGGCCCGATGGCCGCGAGCTCGGGAGGGTGATGAGGGTCGACGCACTCCGTCCCATTGGCAGGAGCGGCGTAAAATAGTTTCCTCGATTAAAGTCTAATATAATCAACATCTTACTGTTTATCTAAAAAATTTTTCCCGCCCTACGCAACCTGGGCCCCTATCCGCCGATAACAGTGTCGGAGGACGGAGTTGATCATGCATATAACTTGTTGTAATCAGTCGGTATTTACGAACGTGAAACTTTCAAGCAACTTTTTGCGGAAACTGCCGATAAATAAGCAGGGGCGGGGGAGTTTCCGTAGAACCGGAGGAACAGATGTCTGACACCGGAAAAGCGCCCGCGGCCCCTGCCTGTGTGCCATCAGCCGCCAATTACTGTCCGCCGGATACCCTGCCCACCTGCAGTTCTGTGAGGGATAATGGGGCGCAGTACTTCGACGAGCTCATGGTCGTCCCGGGCAAGGGCGGCCGCTCGGAGTTCGTGTTCGTGGGCGAAGGGGAGAAGACCCCTGACAAGGCGCTGAAGCCCACCGACACCGACAATCCGAAGACAGAACTCAACGACAGCCAGGTGAACGAAGCGGTGTACGCGGGCCACGTTGCCCGCGATGGATACCAGGGCCTCTGCCGGGGCGAGGACGGGTCGTATTTCGGTCACATGAGCTACGGCAGGCACATGGCGTTTTGCAATCAAGCCTCGGAATTCAACCAGATGGACCAGAGCGAGCTAGGCCTTCCGGTCCAGGACGTGGAGAAGCTGGTCGCGATGCTGGGGCTCGGGCCCACCGACTTCGCGATCAAGCCGGGCGGCGCCCCTGAGATGAAGGCGGACGGGACCTACACGCCCGGATACTACCAGTTCACCCAGAGCTACACGCGCCTGAGCCAGCTCATCGGCGCTGTCGAGAATTCGGCCTTCTTGATGATGGCTGCAGGGGTGCAGAGGGAGAGCCTGGTATCGCTGCTCGGGCACATGAAGATGATCATGAAGCCGTACGAGGCGCAGATGAAGGTCGCGGAGCAGCAGGACGGCATGTGGTGGAAGCAGTTCCTCGGCATGTTCGTGATGCAGGCGATCTTCAGCGTCCCCTTGCTCCTCATCTTCTACAAGCAGCTCAAGATGAGCAAGGCGCAGATGGGCATGATGAAGGAATCGATCGAGATGCAGAGGAAGATGATGGTGGGCGACTCGGACAAGAACAGGCTGGATAAATTCGCCACCGATCTCATCGCCAGCGAGAAGAAGAGGATGGCCTCCGACGTGGTGGCCAGCGAGATACGCGGGAGGGATTCCGAGGCGGTGGAGTTTCTCAACCGCCTGGCCAGGCCCAGGTACGCCAACCCCATGGTGGTGGGCCCCTCCGGCGTGGGAAAGGACAAGATAGTCGAGCGCGCCGCTCAGCTGATAGCCATCGGCGACCCCCGGGTCCCGAAACAGTTCAAGGACGGGACCATAAAGGGGATCTACATCGTCGACCCGAGCGCGTTCTCCGCAAACACCGGCATACGCGGAGACTCGGCGGCCCGCGCCCACGAGATCATAAAGGCCATGAACGAAGGGTATGCGGTCTACTTCCCTGAGATCGCAGACTTTTTGAGCTCAGGCGCCGCCATGGAGGGATCTTCGGAATCTCTGGCCAGCCAGCTCAAGGACGCGCTGACCCGCGGCACCGCGCGCTTCGCAGGATCCACGACGCAGGGCAGCTTCCAGAGCCTCGTGCGCACCATCCCGTGGCTGCGCGACATCGAGCGCCGCATGCCCCCCATGGAGGTCACCGACCTGCACATCGACATGATAAGGGACGTAATTCCGAAGTCCATGATACCGTATTACGAGAGCGCCTATGATGTGAAGATAACGGATACGGTCATGGACAAGGTGATAAACCTCGCGCTCAAGGACATGTCCGAAGGCAGCCATGCGAGGATCGATGCCATAGACCAGCTCCTGGTCAAATCGATAGAGGGCGCGGTCCAGAAGCGCAGGGTGAACGGCGAGGCGGTGGAGATCACAGATAAGGACGTTTATGAGGTAGTGCAGAAGAGGACCGGGAAGACCTTTGTGGAGATAGAGGCCGAGAGCGCCTCCTTTGAGGAGATCGTGCCGCCCAAGAGCGCCGAGGATATGGCGATGGAGCGCAGCTTCGCACAGTCGCTCGTGGAGCAGATGAAGGCGGATCGGTGGTTTTCAAGCCTCGACGAGTCGGCAAGGCGCGATGCGGTGCGCGTGGCCGGTTCGCTCCTGCTCGGCGATGGCGGCGAGCGCTTCCTCAACGCGGAGGGTGCGATCAAGGTGAAGGACCTCGCCCGCGAGGTGAAGCCGCTGATGCCCGATGTGGTCGCATCCTCTTCTCGAGCTCCGGCTCAGCCCGCGGCTTCGGAGTCGCGCGATGCGGACCGGAACGCGCAGGTCGAGGTCATGCGCCGAATGCTGGTGCAGGAGGCGGAGCTCGCTGCAGCGGGCAGGGAGAAGCCGCTCGGATTCGACATAGGGCAGCTCACCGAGACGGACCAGCAGGTTCTGGCAGAGAGGGCGTTCGCGAGGTTCGATCAGATCCTCGGAACGAAGAAGCAGGGCGATTTCGCGTACATGGTGGAGGACAGCGCTCGCCTCAAGGATGGCGCTGCGCTCAGGCTACTTGCCGAGGCGATGGCCGAAGCGAAAGATCCGCGCAAGGGCCTCGCGAGAGATCTTGCCAATGAGTACGCGAGGGTGAAGGAACGCGCGAAGGGGCGCGCGGATGGCGCCGAGAGGGCGGCCGAGACCGCAAAAAAGGGATTCTGGTCGCGCTTCAGCAGGAAATAAATGGGATTCTCCGGGGGGGATCGAGGAGAGAGACATGGGCAATAAAACAGGAAAAATTCCGCCGGTCGCGCCAGGGGCTGGGAATGCTCCCCTTGCCGGCTGGGAGGAGATCGCCGCGGAGCTCGAGAAGCCGAGGACCACGCAGGCGGGCTACGTGGTGGACGGCACCAACACGGTGTACAGCGGCCCATGGCAGGGCGAGTCTGCTGCGCTGTGCGATTCGCGCTGGGGCACGCAGACGCCGAGCGTCTTCAGCCTCAAGGGCTTGGAGTTCTCAAAGACCGAGGCGGTCTGTCTCAGGAAGGCGTGGGGCCTCGACCGCGACGCGTTCGTGCTCGACATCAGGAAGAGGCCCATGGGGACCTACTGCATAGAGAAGATGGATGCGTCAATTTACAAGAGTTATCTGAACGACGAGCAATTCGAGTCGTACAGGAAATGCCTGAAAGAAGATCAGGTCGAAAGACTGAACGAACTCCTCACGCTCGAGAGCGAACTCGATCACATGTTTTCGAAGGAAGGGGTGGTGGTAGGCAGCCTCGGTATTCTCTCCATGTTCATGATATTCGTCTGGCCAGGGCACAGATTCGGAACCTGGATTGACAATGGGATTAAAAAGGCAAAGGACGCCATTAAGAAGAACGGCCCGAAAGATCCTCCGGCCCCGCCGGCGAGCGGCGGCGGCAGCGCGAAGAAACCGGTTCTCGTGTACAGTCCGACGCCCGAAGGCACGTCGCAGTTCTACGCATACGATCCGGACGGCTTGATCGTGCCGACGTGGAATCCGGCGCCTCTGGCCGACGCCGTATCCGTGCCGAAGACAGGCGTTGCAGAGAAACTGGGGCTCATCGGGGCGGGGATCATGGGCGCTGTGCTTATGTTGATCGCGGGGCCTGCCGCGATGTCCATGGGCCTTTCGGGCTCAGCGGCCGGCGGCGCATTCATGGTCGCGCCCGGCGCCGACAAGGGCATGCCGGGCACGAGCAACATGGGCCCTGTGGCGTGACTTAAGGCACAAAAAAGTTTCCCTTCCTTTTCTGTCGCCGAGCTTCGGATCTCTTCCGGCTGGTAAAGCAGCGCTTTCGGCCCCTTCCTCGTCAACTGGCGCGCTCGCCCCGCTTTTTCTCGCGTAAATTCGGCAGACGGAGCGGGGCCGGGCATTCTTCTCGCTACGCTCGTCGCCTCAGGCGCCGGCTCCTCGCTGGGCTTTCGTCGGCCGGTTCATGACAGGCTACGGAATCCGG
>JAFGMW010000083.1 GCA_016927275.1 Pseudomonadota bacterium | reverse complement strand
GTGAACTCCGGCTGGCGGTCGGCGCGGAGGTCCTCGTCGCGGAAGCACTTCACGATCTGGAAGTAGCGGTCGCAGCCCGCGACCATGAGGAGCTGCTTGAATATCTGCGGGCTCTGCGGTAGGGCGTAAAACTTGCCGCAGTGGACGCGCGACGGCACGAGGTAATCGCGCGCCCCCTCGGGCGTGCTCTTCGTGAGGACCGGAGTCTCGATCTCGAGAAATCCGTGCTCCGACATGTACGACCGTATGACCTGAGCGGTGCGATGCCTGAGGGCGAGTATCTGTTGCAGCCTCGGCCTGCGCAGGTCCAGGTAGCGGTACTTGAGGCGCACGTCCTCGGAGGCGTCGGTCGCGTCCTCGACCATGAAGGGGGGCGTCGCGGCCTTGTTGAGCACGGCCAGCGATTCCACCTCGACCTCGATCTCGCCTGTCTGCATCTGTGGGTTCGTCTGCCCCTCGGGCCTCTTCGAGACCCTGCCCTCCACCTCGATCACGTACTCGTAGCGCAGCGCCTCGGCGGCCCTGACCGCGTCGGCGGACGACGATCCGGGGTTGATCACCACCTGCGTAGTGCCGAAGCGGTCGCGGAGCCCCAGGAATACGAGGCCGCCGAGATCGCGCCTGCCGCCCACCCACCCCTGGAGCACGACCTTCCTGCCTTCATCAGAGGCCCTGAGCTCGCCGCATGTGTGCGTTCTGCGTTTCATGATTTCCTCTCATGCTTCAACTTTAACAAAATGCCTGGTCAGGTCAGCCAGCTTCACGGCCCTCTGCTCGCCGGTCGCCATCTCCTTCACGGAGACCTCTCCCTTCGCCACCTCGTCGTCGCCCACGATCACGACCGCGCGCGCCCCTTTCCTGTCGGCGCGGCGCATCTGCGACTTGAGCGATCGCGCAGAGTAGTCCCACTCGACCCTCACGCCGGCAGCCCTGAGCGCCTGGATCACCGGCAGCATGGCCTCGCGCGCCGACTCCCCCAGCATCGCGAAGAAGACCGGCGGGCTCTTCACCTCCTCGCCGTGCTGCTTGAGGAGGAGGATGAGCCTCTCTATGCCGAGGGCGCAGCCCACCCCGGCCACGTCAGGGCCTCCGAGTGCCCTGACCAGCCCGTCGTATCGGCCGCCCGCAGCGACCGCGTTCTGCGCGCCGAGCCTGTCGGTGGTGAACTCGAACGCGGTGCGCATGTAGTAGTCCAGGCCGCGCACGATCCTCGGGTTCTGCCTGTACTCGATCGCAAGGAGCCCCAGCTCGCGCTTGACCGCGTCGAAGTGGGCGATGCAATCGCCGCACCAGAACTCCGAAATGACCGGGGCCTTGTCGATCAGGTGCCTGCACCCCTCGTTTTTGCAGTCGAGGGCGCGCATGGGGTTCCGCTCGATCCTGCGGTTGCAGTCGGCGCAGAGCGATCCCTTGTGCCTGTGCAGATAATCGAGCAGCGCCCTGTCGAACGACGGCCTGCAGGCCGGGCAGCCGAGCGAGTTGATCTCCAGCGTTATCGATGGGGCGTCCAGCTCCCGGAGGAAGTGGTCGAACATGGCGATAACTTCCGCGTCCGCAAGGGGTCCCGCCACCCCGAAGAGCTCGACGCCGATCTGATGAAACTGCCTCTGGCGCCCCTTCTGGGGCCGCTCCCTGCGGAACATGGGGCCCATGTAGTAGTAGGATGCCACAGGGTCCGAGGCGGCGACGCCCGATTCTATATACGCGCGCACCACCGATGCGGTCCCCTCGGGCCTGAGCGCGATCGAGTCGCCCCCCTGGTCCTCGAACGAGTACATCTCCTTCTCCACGATCGAGGTGCTCTCGCCCACGCCGCGGCGGAAGAGCTCGGTCGGCTCCGCGATCGGCGTGCGGATCTCGTCGTAGCCGTAGTTGGCAAAGACCCGCCTGGCGGTCGCCTCGACCCGCTGCCAGAGGGCGGAGTCCGGCGGCAGGATGTCGGCCATCCCCTTGATAGCCTGGAATTTTCTTGGTGAGCTGCACATTACGATGGAGACGATTACCAGATGAAAAACCGGCGGTCAACGTAAATACCTTGATATAAAAGGGGAAAATCAATACAATGGAGAAGATGTTCAAAATGCGCGCAGCCTCTCTCCTCCTCGCGGCCCTCTTCATAGCTGGCTGCTACAACCCCTTTTCCGGAATCATGGGCCTTTTCGGCGGCGGCGGGGAAAGCGAAGATGAGCGACAATCGGTGCTCCCCAGCAGGGTGGCAGACCCCGCGGCAAAGCTGCTCTTGGCTGTCGGCGGCGTGGCGGACGGCCGCGACGAGATAATCATAACAGAGGCGAGCGGCGACCCGAGGGACTTCTCGGGGGCGACCCTGACCTGCGTGTCGGACAAGGACATCGTGCGCATAGTGCCAAGGCCCGGCTTTTCGACTGAAGCGGCAGGGAGCGGAGTGAGGATAATCCCGACCGCGCCCGGGGTGACCGGAATCACATGCGCCGCGGACGGGGAGGCCCTGGGGCTGACCTACGAGGTGACGGTCCCGCCGCAGTCGCTGATACAGATACTCGTGGCGGAGGCCGGCGGTGAGATCGCAGGCGAGGCGCAGGTCGACGAGGGCTCGGGGCTCGTCACGGAGGCCAGCGAAAGCCCGACCGCCCAGGCGCTGGGCTCGGTGATCAGAAACCGGATATGGTTCACGAACAACCGCGACAAGGTGGAGCTGTTCAAGGCGGACCCGGATGAGTACGATTCCGCCCCTCCCGCCTCCTACTACGATGCCGTCATCTTTGCGGATGGGCAGTTCGCGCCCGCCTCGCCCTCGGATCCGAATCACGCGGTCTTCCTCGACGCGGAGAGGCGCATCTTCCTGGGCGACGATGATCTCACCGCGTACGACCAGGCGGTGATCACGGCGGGCGGCATCTTCAACGGCGACATGGAGGACAACACCACAGGCGCATTCGCGTTCTACTCGCCCAACTCCGATCAGTGGCAGCAGCTGTCCCTCGCCTTGTCGATGTATTACTACGACATCCCCGACGGCGCGGGGGTGAGCGACGACGATTACCCCGCCATGGAGCCGGTGCAGGTCCTCATACACCCCGACGTCCCCAGGGGAGGCGGGATACCGTCCTTCGTCTTCGTCCGCATGCGCACCGATTCGGATTTCGCAGTGGTCGATCAGATCTGATCATCTTCTCTCGGCAGGCTCGTCGGTCGGATCGAGCGGGGGAAGGCCAAGGTCCGCGGCCACTCCCTGCACGATCTCTCGCCCCAGCGGCAGCCCGGCGCGGCGAACGTAGCCCTCGAAGAGGGCGTTGTCGCTGACGACGTTCACGAGCCTCGGATTGCCCCTGGTGAAATCGAAGATCGCCTCGATCGCGCCCCCCGAGAATATCTGCCTGTTGGAGCCGGCGTGAAAGGTGCGGAACCTGACGTAGTCCGCGAGCACATCGGGCGTGAAGTTCTTGAGCGGAAACCGGACCGCCATGCGCTGCTTGAGAGCAGGCTCGGACGAGAGGCGCTGGTCGAGCTCCGGCATTCCGAACATGACGATGGAGAGGAGCTTGGAGTCGGCGAGCTCGAGGTTCAAGAGCCCCCTCACCTCCTCGAGCGTCTCCGGCGAGCGCAGCATGTGCGCCTCGTCGATGAGCACCACCGCGCGCCTGCCCTCCTCCGATATTTCGTTCAGCCGCTCGTAGAGCCTGCCGATGAGCTCCGCCTTGTCGCTCTCCGTGTCGGCGACCCCCATCTGCTGGGCGACCCTTTTTATCAGCCAGCTGCCCGTGACGGTCGAGTGGAGCACGACCAGCAGCGCCGCCTCGTACTGCTCTTCGGGCAGGGACTCGAGGAGCCTGCGGGCGAGCAGGGTCTTCCCGGTGCCCACGTCGCCGACGAGCACCGCGAGCCCCTTCATGCCCTCGACCGAGCGCCTCAGGCGCATGAAGGCCTGATCGTGCTGCTCGTTGTGATAGTAAAAATTCGTGAGCGGCACGATCGAGAACGGCTCTTCCTTCAGATCGTAGTATGCAAGGTGGTCCATGGTCCTCCGAACAGATCAGATGAACGACACCTTCTTCTTGCCCCTGGCCCCGCTGTCCTTTGCGGGCGCCTCCCTGACAGGGCCCTTCTCGGTCTCGTCCTCGGCGTCCAGAGGCCCGGCAGCCGACGGGGCGACGGGCCGGTCCTTTGGCGTCGCGGCGGCAGCGGCGTCGCCCGAGATCTGCGCCTCCATCTCCCTGATGCGCCCCTTCATCTCGTCGTCCGCCATGCCGGCCCCTGCGCATGCGCTGTATATCTTAAGCGCCTTTGCGAATTCTGCGCACGACTCCTTCTCGAGCCCCATCTTCCTGTAGGCAAGCCCGAGTTTGTACGCCGAGTCGGCGCGCGAGCGGTCCGGCCTTGTCTGGGGCTCCGGTTGAGGTTGAGGTTGAGGTTGAGGTTCAGGCTTTGCAGCGGGCGCGGCCTTCGGCCTGGGCCTGCGCGCCAGCCTCTCCGCATCCTCCCTCTCCTCCCTCTCAGCCACCTCCCTTTGGGTCTTCTCCGTCTCCTCCTCGATCTGGCGCCTCTCCTCCTCAGCCTCCAGCTCGAGGCGCCGCTTCGCAGCCCTCTCCAGCATCCCGGGCATGGCGCCCGGCTTTATCTCCTCCACCCTCTTGAAGAGCCTGTCCTCCTCGTCGGGGAGCATCACCAGTATCTCGAAATAGGCGTCGAGGGCCTTCTCCGGATTGCCGTTTTCGGTCTCGAGATCGGCGAGCAGCATATACTTCCCGCGCGCGGTCTCGACCTGGTTCTGCGAGGTGTATATTGCGGCCGCGAGCTTGAGCAGGTCCGGATCCTGCTCGCTCATCTCCTTGCCCTCCTCCAGCCACCTGAGCGCCTTCTTGTGATCGGCAAGCTCCTCGTAGATGGAGATGAGCTTTCTCATCAGGTCATAGTTCTTGGGCCTGTGCGCGAGTATCTTCTCGAAGACGTCGGCCAGCTTTCTCCTGTCGGCGCCCGCTCTCTCCAGCCTGGCCGCGTAGTCCTCGTACTGGTCGATCGCCTCCTCGGTCCTGCCCTCGCGCTGGAAAGTCTCGGCGAGCTTCACCCTGGCCGATCCGTCCTCCGGATTGAGCGCCACGATCTTGCGGCGTATATCGATGACCTTCTCAGGCATCCCCTTCATGTCCAGGGTGGAAGCGAGGATGTCGTACTGCCTGACCGCGTCCTGCATGAGCCCCATCTTCTCATAGAGCCCCGCGAGCTCCTCGTTGACCTCGATGAGGGAGGGGTTGAGCCGGAGGATGTTCTTGTAGACGGTGACCGCCTTGAGCAAAAAACCGTCCGCTGTGTACGAGTTGGCCACCTCGCGGTATATGCGGATCGCGTCCCCTATCTGCTTGCGCTTGGTGTAGAGCTCAGCGACCCGAAGCTTCACCCTCAGGTCGGAGGGATCTGCGAGGGTGATCTTTTCGTATTCCCGGATCGCCTTGTCGAGCCTGCCCTCGTCGACAAAGGCCTTTGCCTGCTCCAGGATCTTTTCCTTGTTGAGGATAGTCATCTGTTAGGCAGCACCCTAGCCCGCATGGCCCAAGGCCTCCATGCCGGCCAACGCGGCCTTGTTGGCGGGGTCACTCGTGAGTATGGACCGGTATATCTCGCGCGCCTCATCGCGGTGTCCCTGGGCGGCGAGGATCCCCGCCATGGTGACGGTATTCCACGACGGCCGGCCGGCGATGAGATCGCCAGGTTCCACCTGGGCAACCCTGGGCTGGGCCCTGCCATCCTCCCTCTCGGCCCTGCGCATGGCAGCGATCTCGTCCATCATACTGATGGCGGTGCCGTTGTCGGCCCTCACGGAGAGCACGGCGCGCAGCTCCGCCTCCGCCTCCTCCCAGTTGCCGCGCGCCAGGTGTATGCGCGCCATGACCAGCCTGCCGCTTATGAGCTCAGGATGCCGCTTCACGCCCTCGCGGCAGACGGAGAATGCCGCGTCGATCATCCCGTACATGAGGAAGTACTGCGAGATCGGCGCGAAGACTATTGAGCCGGGATCGTCCTGCCACTGTTTGTAGTACCTGAGAAAGAGAGAATTGTTGAGCAGTTCTGGATGCATAGCCTTGCTTCTGCATTACACGAAAGATATCGCATAAGCAATCGGAAACAGCTCAAAGGTGAAAGGTGAAAACAAAGAGATGATTGCCTAAGCTTCAGGAAAGACGCGGTCTTTGTCGGTGAGCTTGAGGCCGAGGGCCAGCAGTATCTTGCGCTTGGTATCCATCCTGCAGTGCATGCCGCTCTCGACGCGATCGATCGTGAGTGCCGACAGCCCGGCCTTGCGCGCGAGCTCGGCCTTGCTCATGAGCAGCTCCTCACGGAAGCGATTCACGTTGTTGGGAACCACCGCTATTTCCTTTGCCATAAGAGCGCCTTATGTAAGATTAATACGGCCGCCGCGCGGCCGTTGATATAAATTGACTCAAAAGCAGCATAATGGTCAAGGATTTTTATTAATTATCTAAAATTATATCATCAATTTATATTAATTAAACATAATTAACTTTAAAAATTGTGAATAACCTGCTGTTTTTAGCTAGAAAAACCTGGCATACCAGGCGATCAGGCGATCGCCGAAAAAGAGGTATACAACCCCTGCCGTCGCCAGGAAGGGCCCGAAAGGTATGGCATATTTGAGGTCCTTGCGAAGGGCGATAACTACGATCAGCCCCACGAACGAGCCCAGAAACGAGGCGATGAAGAGCGCCAAGAGCGCCGCCTTCCAGCCGAAGAATGCCCCGATCATGGCGATGAGCTTCACATCGCCGCCGCCCAGCCCCTCCTGCCTGCGGATCTTCTCATAGGCGAGGGCCACAAGGTAGAGCGCCCCCCCTCCGACGACGATCCCGGCCAACGAATCCACAGCCCTCCAGAGACAGGCCGGCTCCCCCCCGTCGAGGAGGAGCTTGACTATGAACCCTGCAGCTATGCCAGGGATGGTGATGGAATCGGGTATTATGCAGTGATACAGGTCTATCCCCGTTACGATGAGCATCGGCAGGATGAACAGGCACAGGTAGACCAGGTACCGCAGGGGCTCCTGAAAATGCCACCACGCGAACAGGGAGAGCAGGACCATGGCCAGCTCGACGATGGGGTAGCGGGGCGATATCCAGGCGCGGCAGGTTCGGCACCTGGCCCTGAGGATCGCATAGCTCACGAGCGGAATGTTCTCCCACCAGGACAGCCTGCGGCCGCAGGCGGGGCAGTGCGACGGAGGCCACACCACCGATTCATCCCTTGGCATGCGCCAGATGCATACGCCCGCGAAGCTCCCGAGCACCGCCCCCATGAGGCCAGCCAGGAGATAGAGCGTCCAGGGCGGGAAATTCTCGAGCACCTGAAGATGCATATGCAGAGATCTACCACGCCAAAGGCTTGCGCACAACCTCCTGCCGGCCTTGCCACGGCGTATCGGCTGTGATAAGCGCGGGGCATACGAGCTAGGAGGCATGGGTGCCGAAGCCGCCGCGGCCTGAATCGTCATATTTTGAGCGGGACGACCTGAGGAAGAGGCACAAGATCGCCGAGCTCAGGCGCAAGCAGATGGCCAAGGAGGAGGCCGAGAGGCACAGGCTCCTGCACTGGCGCAGGTGCGGCAACTGCGGCATGGAGCTGGAGGAGATAAGCTTCAAGGGCCAGACGATACACAAGTGCTTCAACTGCGGAAGCGTCCTCCTCCTGCGAGGCACGCTGGAGAGCCTCTGCGGCAAGGAAAAGCGGATACTCGAGGCCTTCCTCGACATCTTCAAGTTCTGACCGGCCCTGCGAGCCGCCGGCAGGAAGAGGGAACCCTCTACATCTCATTATGTCCGACACTGCAAAGAGAGACCGGAAGAACGCCGCGGTGGAGAAGACGGCGAGGCTCGCGAAACTCGCGTTCGACGAGGCGGAGATGAAGAGGTTCGTCGAGAAGGCCGCCTCGGTGCTCGAGTACGTGGAGCAGCTCTCCGAGCTCGACACCTCGGGGATCGAGCCCACGTCGCACGCGGTGGATTTCAGGCCGGTGCTCCGCCAGGACGAGGTCCGCACGTTCGACGACCCGGACAGCACCACGGCCGACGCGCCCGAGCGCGACGGTCCCTACGTCCAGGTGCCGCGCGTTATCGAAAGCGAGTGACATGCGGGAACTCTGCAAAAAGGGTCTGGCTCAGCTCGCGGAGCTCCTCAAGGGGCGGAAGATAAGCTCGGTCGAGCTGACCCGCGAATACCTCGCCGAGATAGAGGAGCGCGACCCGTCCATAAACTCGTTCGTCACCCTCTGCCCCGAGGCGGCGATGGAGGCGGCGAAGGCGGCCGACGCCCGCCTAGCCCGGGGCGAAGGCGCGACCGCCCTGACCGGGGTGCCGATCGCCATCAAGGACATCTTCGTCACAAAGGGCGTGCGCACCACCTGCTGCTCGCGCATCCTCGAAAACTACGTGCCCCCGTACGACGGGACCGTTGTGGCGAAACTCAAGGCCTCCGGCGCGGTGATGACCGGCAAGCTCTCCATGGACGAGTTCGCGATGGGGTCGTCGAACGAGTTCTCCGCGTTCGGCCCGGTGAAAAACCCGTGGGACAGATCCCTCACTCCGGGGGGATCCAGCGGCGGTTCAGCCGCCGCGGTGGCGGCCGGTCTCACCCCGGTCTCGCTCGGCACGGACACCGGCGGCTCCGTGCGCCAGCCCGCGGCCTTCTGCGGAGTCGTGGGGCTCAAGCCCACCTACGGCAGGATCAGCCGCTACGGGATAATCGCCTTCGCGAGCTCGCTCGACCAGGTCGGCCCCATGGCCCGCGACGTGCGTGACTGCGCCGCGATGCTCGGGGCGGTCGCGGGGCACGACGAGCTCGACGCCACGACCATCCCCGCGCCGGTCCCCGACTACGCGGCGTCGCTCACCGGGGACGTGAGGGGCAAGACCGTCGGAGTGCCCAGGGAATATTTCGTGGAGGGCATCGACCCCGAAGTGGAGTCCGCGGTCCGGGCGGCATCCGACGTGCTCGCCCGCCTCGGGGCAAAGGTGATCGACATCTCGCTGCCCCACACCAGATACTCGCTTGCCTGCTACTACATAATCGCGCCGGCCGAGGCCTCGGCGAACCTCGCCCGCTACGACGGCGTGCGCTACGGCCATGGCTCCAGAAACGCGAAGGATCTCGACGCCCTCTTCTCCGACAGCAGGACCGAGGGTTTCGGGCCCGAGGTGGCGCTCCGCATCGTGCTGGGTACCTACGTGCTCTCGTCGGGCTACTACGACGCCTACTATCTCAAGGCGCGGAAGGCGCGAACGCTCATCAAGGGGGACTTCCTCGAAGCCTTCAAGGAGTGCGACGCCATCATCGCGCCGGTGACGCCCACGCCCCCTTTCCGGCTGGGCGAGAAGATCGACGACCCGATCAGGATGTATCTCAACGACATATTCACCATACCGGTGAACCTGGCCGGCCTGCCCGGCCTCTCGATGCCGTGCGGCGTGACGAAATCGGCGCTGCCCATAGGCATGCAGCTCATCGGCAGGCCGCTTGAGGAGGCGGAACTCCTCAACATGGCCTACGCCTACGAGCGGGCCACGGAGTGGCACACAAAGGTGCCGGTTGAAGACTAGAGGTGCACTCCCCCTCGATGGGGGATCATGAGGAACGATGGCGAGATACGAAGCGGTCATAGGGCTTGAGGTGCACGCGCAGCTGGCGACGCGCAGCAAGATGTTCTGCGCCTGCGCCTCGAACCTGAAGGACGCGCCGCCCAACACGACGGTCTGCCCGGTCTGCACCGGTCACCCCGGCACCCTCCCGACGGTGAACGCCGGCGCTGTGGAGATGGCCATAAAGGTGGGGCTGGCCCTCGGGTGCAAGATCCACGCAAGGAGCATCTTCGCCAGGAAGAACTACTTCTACCCCGACCTCCCCAAGGGCTACCAGATATCCCAGTACGAGTCGCCGCTGTGCACCGGCGGCTCGGTGAAGGTGAAGACGAAGCGCACCGACAGTGAGTTCCCGCTCATCCGCATCCACCTCGAGGAGGACGCGGGCAAGCTCATGCACGACTACGGCCACCCGGAGAAGAGCCACGTCGACTTCAACCGCTGCGGCGTCCCGCTCATCGAGATCGTATCGGGCCCCGACATGCGCTCGCCGGGGGAGGCGGGCGACTACCTGCGCACGCTTCGCAACGTGCTCGTCTACCTCGGGGTGTGCGAGGGCAACCTGCAGGAGGGGAACTTCCGCTGCGACGCCAACATATCGATCAGGCCCGTGGGCCAGAGGGAGTTCGGCACGCGCGCCGAGATGAAGAACCTCAACTCCTTCAAGGCGGTCGAGAGGGCCGTCGCCTACGAGATCGAGCGCCAGATAAAGGTCGTGGACGGCGGCGGGAAAGTGGTCCAGGAGACAAGGCTCTGGAACGACGCGGCCGGCAGGACCGAATCCATGCGCAGCAAGGAGGAGGCGCACGACTACCGCTACTTCCCCGACCCGGACCTCATGCCGCTGACGGTCGACGAGAAATGGATCGGACGCGTGCGCGCGACTCTCCCCGAGCTGGCCCACGCCAAGGCCATGCGCTTCACGAGGGACTACGGGATCACAGAGGCGGATGCCCTCATCATGACCGAGGACAAGAGGCTCGCGGATTACTTCGAGGAGACGGCAGCCTGCGGCGCCCCTCCGAAGAAGGCGGCCAACTGGATCATCTCGGAGCTCCTGCGCGAGCTCAAGGAGTCCGAGGAAGGCATAGCCGCGTGTCCCATCGGGCCGGAGAAATTGGCAGAATTGATCGGACTCATCGAAGATGGAACCATATCCGGCAAGACTGCGAAAACAATTTTCGCCGCGATGTATCGAGGGGAAGGAGTTGATATTCGCGGCCTCATAGAGTCGAAAAATCTTCAGCAAAACACAGACTCAAAGATCATTGAGAAACACATCGATGATGCAATCGCAGCAAATCCCAAACAGCTCGAACAATACCGTTCCGGCAAGAAAGCGGTGTTAGGATTTTTCGTCGGGCAGATAATGAAAGCGACGGAAGGCACGGCCAATCCGGAATTGGTCAACGAACTTTTGAAAAGGAAACTCAAATAGAGTGCGGCCTCTGCGAGTCGGGACGGCGCGAGCGAAAAAAAGCGCCACCTTTTTACAGGTTCATCGGAAAAAGGGGGACTTTTTTTCGCGGGAGCCGGCGCAGGATGCTGATGCCGCCAGCAAACTCATCACAAGGAGTGACTGTGGACCTCATCAAGACGATAGAGTGGAAGGACGACAAGGTGGTGATGCTCGACCAGCGCAGGCTCCCCACCGAGGAGATATACGTAGCATTCGAGGACTACCTCGGCGTGGCCCAGGCGATCCGGAACATGGTGGTGCGCGGCGCGCCGGCGATCGGCGTCGCGGCGGCGATGGGCGTGGCGCTCGGAGCCATGGGGATAGGGGTCGAGGGTTTCGACGCATTCTACGAGAAGCTCATCGTCGTATGCAACCGCATGGCCGACACCCGCCCCACCGCGGTCAACCTCTTCTGGGCGGTCGACCGGATGAAGGCCTGCGCCCTGGCAAACAAGGACAGGCCCCCGGCTGAAATAACGAGGCTCCTCAAGGAGGAGGCGCTCGCGATCTACGCCGAGGACATAGAGTCCAACCGCAGGATCGGGAGGAACGGGCAGCCCTTCGTCGGGGACCGCATGACCGTGCTCACCCACTGCAACGCAGGGGCGCTCGCCACCGCGGGCTACGGCACCGCGCTGGGGATCATCTACGCGGCAAACGAAGCGGGCAAGCGGATACACGTGTACGCGGACGAGACTCGCCCGAGGCTCCAGGGCGCTAAGCTGACCGCCTGGGAGCTGCAGAAGCACGGCATCGAGGTCACCGTGATAAGCGACACAATGGCCGGCAGCCTCATGAGGCAGGGGAAGATCGGCGCCTGCATCGTGGGCGCGGACCGCATAGCGGCCAACGGCGACGTGGCCAACAAGATCGGGACCTACCAGGTCGCGGTGCTGGCCAGGCGACACGAGATCCCGTTCTACGTGGCCGCCCCCCTCTCGACCGTCGATCCCGGGATCGCGGGCGGCGACGACATACCGATCGAGGAGCGCGACGCCGCCGAGATCACGCACATCGGCTCCGTGCAGATCACGCCGAACCTCGTCAAGGTCTACAACCCAGCATTTGACGTGACCCCGGCCGAGCTCGTCACCGCCATCATCACCGACCGCGGAGTCGCACGGCCGCCCTACCCGGAATCCATCGCCTCCCTGATCGGCCGCGCGGCGCCCTCCGGCGACTGAAAATCCGTGTTCAGAGTCGCTTGTATTCTGCGATGCGGCGAGGCATTATCCGGTCCATGCAGCACAGGGTGGCGATAGTAGGGCAGCGCGATTACGAACCCCCCGCTCTCGAGGCGTCGATCAAAATGGCCATAGATGCGGCCGGTTTCGATCTCGCCTCCGTGCGCGGAAGGACCGTGCTGCTCAAGCCGAACATGCTCGGCGCGTTCGCGGTTTCGATGGCGACGACCACGCACCCCGAGTTCGTCGCAGCGGCGGGCAGGATATTCAAGGCGGCCGGCGCCACGGTCTGGGTTGGCGACAGCCCCAACGGCGTGCATCCCATCGACCAGGTGTGGGAGACCACGGGCATCCGCGATGCCTGCAGGCGCGAGGGGCTCATCGAGCGCCCGTTCGAGGCTGCGGGCAGCGAGGAGCGCGCCGGATTTCTCATATCCAAGGTCCCGCTCGCCGCGGACTTCGTCGTCAACCTGCCAAAGTTCAAGACCCACAGCTTGACGGTCATGACTCTCGCCGTGAAGAACATGTACGGCTGCATCTGCGGCCTCCAGAAGTCCGCCCTGCACGCGAGCAACCCGAAGCCGTACGAGTTCTCGGAGATGTGCGTAAGGGTCGCGGAAACGGTGAGGCCCGACCTCTCAATAGTCGACGGGATCGTGGCTATGGAGGGCAACGGACCGTCGGGCGGCCCGCTGCGCGAACTGGGCGTCATTGTGGCGGGCACGAACATGCATGCGGTAGATCGCGCCTCATGTTCCCTGATCGGGCTCCCCCCCATGGAGGTGGATACAATAAGGATAGCAGTTGAAAGAGGGCTTTGGAACGAAAGCGACGGGCTGGATATTGCCGGCGACCCGATCGAGAGGCTTCGGACGCCGGATTTTGCGCTCCCCGCGACCTACACAAGGGGCATCCGCCACTGGCGCATATCGCATTTCGTCACCCGCCTCATATGGAAGAGGCTCAACGCGCAGCCGGTGATCGCACGATCTCGCTGCGTGCACTGCGGCCTGTGCGTGCGCTCCTGCCCGGTGTCGGCGATCGACTGGCCGGACGAATCGGGGCCGCCTGTCATAGCGAAGCGCCGATGCATCCAGTGCTTCTGCTGCCACGAGGCGTGCCCGCACAAGGCGATTGACATAAGGAAGAGCTTGCCTCTCAAGATATGGCGCGCGCTGGCGGACAGGCGAGCGAGGCTAGAAGCGGAGGGATGATGAGGAAGACGATAATAGGCGTGATCGGAGGATCGAAGGCGTCGGTGAAGGAAGCGGAGGCCGCGGAGCGCGCAGGAGAGCTCATCGGCAGGCGCGGATGGATACTGGTCACCGGCGGGCTCACCGGCGTCATGGAAGCCGCGTCCCGCGGGGCATCCAAGGCCGGCGGCACGGTGGTCGGCATAGTGCCGCAGGCGGACCCATCAGCCGCCAACCGCTTCGTGGACATCTCCGTGGCCACCAACATGGGCCACGCGAGAAACGCGATAATCGCGCATACGGCACAGGCCCTGATCGCCATCGGCGGCGCGTACGGCACGCTGTCCGAGATCGCGCTCGCGAGGGCCGCGGGCAAGCCGGTGCTGGGCATAGGCACATGGGACATAAAGGGCGTTACGCCGGTCGCGGACGCAGACGCAGCTCTCGACGAGTGCGAGCGCATATTCATGTGAGGCGCAATTGAACAAATCTCTTCGCTCAGCCTTAACCTTAACCTCAGCCTTAGCCTTAGCCTTGACCTTCCTTCTCATCTCCCCCGCCGCCCACTCCAGGTCGGCGAAAAAGGGCCCCTACAAGAAGCTCGATGCGTTCCAGTGCCCGCTGAAGAAGATCGATTTCGACGACGGCGACACCTTCTCGTGCGCGGGCGAGGACATCCGCGTGCTCGGAATCGACGCCCCTGAGATCAGCCACCCGCGCCACGGGATCCAAAGAGACCAGGAAGGGGGCAGAGAGGCGGCCGCCTTCACAGAGGATGCGATCAGGCGCGCGAAGAGGGTGCTTATCGTGCGCGCGGGGAAGGACAAGTACGGCCGGACGCTGGCCCACGTGCTGCTCGACGGAGAGCTGCTCGGCGTCATGATCGTAAAGAGAGGGCTGGCCCACGAGACCGTCTCACACTACGGCGACAACGGCATGCCCGGGTTCGCCCTGCAGATCCTCGAGGCCTCCAAGGTCGCCCCCAAGCCGACCTTCGAAGAACCGTACAGGTGGAGAAAGAAAAATCAGAAACGCTGATATGCTTCGGGTGGCATCGGATCGGGGGACCCCACAAATAAAATTCCAAATCCCAAGCACCAATTACCAAATAAGCACCAATTACCAGGCACCAAATTCCAAACAAAACC